>NZ_JBGTZD010000004.1:0-168047 GCF_041807865.1 Moraxella sp. E33BD
TTTAAGGGTGTTTGAGGTAAAATTTATAATAACTTAGCAAATGGGTGGAAAGTTTTTAACCCTTATGAGGTAAGGCTTACAAGGCTTTTTTTGAATAACTTAGCAGACTTAGCAGACTTTTGGGGTGTGTTTTTAAATTCATCCTTGAAAAGGTGTGAATATATTGATAATAAAAACAAGCACGCAAACACCAGCCCCACCACCTAGATATAGCCATCAACAAAGATAGCACCAGTACCGACCGAACCGACCACCAGCACCGAACCGCTCCAGCATGGGCAAGCATACCAGCACCGAACAGCAGGCGTGAGCCGTGCTGGCTGGTATGTGATGGGGTAGGTTTAAAGTAAAAATCCCTTGTCTTTAGAGACCGCCACCCTAATACTTTTTTCGTGTGGGCAAAATTCCATAGGGGTATACCCACCACCGAAACCAGTCGGGGGGTGTGCAAAAAATGCCAAACACCACACCAGCGGACACCACACCCCGAGTCGTGTATAAAAAAATTCTGTTTTGAAAAAAACTTCCGAAAAGACGGAGAAAGTAGGGGCTGTAACAAAGTTACATAAAGTTACATAAAACCGCCCTGCTTTTCGCCAATTTTCGCACGCCATCAAAAGGGGTGATGACCCTACTAAAAATCGCAACCAAACACCCACAGGCGTTGTTATCGGTGTTGTAGAAATTCGCCTATTTGGAATGGTTAAAAAAAGAGCTTTGTGAGCATGATTTTTAGCCAAAAATGGGGGTTACTTTGAATTTTGTTGGTATTATTGTTGGTATTGAAAAAAAATTTAAAAAATAAATATAATAAAATCAATCATTTAAATTACCTGTTTGTAGTACGCCACTTTATAATCTAGGGCTATCCACAATCGTGCGACAGCCCTTGGTTTTATGGGTGGGGTAGCTTTTGAAAGATTTATTTTTCATCTTTATCCTCCCAACTTGCTAAGCGTTTAATCACTTGATAAAACAGCGTGCCTTTTTTGTAACTACCTTTTTTATTTTTGTCATTGACTGGCATATCGGTTAATAATTGCAATGCCTCATAAATATTGTCCACTGCATAAATGGCAAATTCCCCATTTTTGACAGCTGTGATTACATCATCGTTGAGCATCAGATTATTTAGGTTTGCTCTTGGGATAATGACTCCTTGTTTGCCTGTCAAGCCATGCTCTTGGCATACTTCAAAAAAACCGGTAATTTTGGCATTGACCCCACCTATTGCTTGAGCCTCCCCCAGTTGATTCATGGAGCCTGTGATGGCAAGCGATTGATTGATGGGGATATTTGCTAGGGCGGATAGTAATGCACAACACTCAGCAAGGGTGGCACTATCGCCGTCAATCTGCCCATAACTTTGTTCAAAAGCAAGACTTGCTGAAAAATTCATTTGCCCAAACTGGCTAAATACCGACCGCAAAAAACTGGTCATGATCATCATTCCCTTGGCGTGTAAACTACCACCCAGTTCCACATCTCGCTCAATGTCTAAGATTTCGCCTGTTCCAAACTTAGGGGCGATGACAGCGGTTAGGCGAGCTGGCATTCCAAACTCGCTATCAGCATAGCTAACCACAGTTAAAGCGTTAACTTGTCCAACTTTTGTCCCTGTGGTGCTAATGAGTTGCTGTCCATTTTTGATTTCTTGCCAATACAGCTCTTTTAGTAGCCCAAGCCTATCTTTTATGTCATTTAGGGTGCTTTTGATGTGTTTGTCGGTAATGACTTTTTGTTTGTCTAATAATGCGTTACGATGACTTTCTAGTAAAAGTTGGGTTAATCGGTCGCTATGTAAATCTAGTTTATATTGGTCATCGCAATATAATGATAAGATATCAATGAGTTTGGCATGGGCGGTATTATCAAATGGCAATAACTGATGTTTTTGACCAATGTCATTGATTTTAGCAATCATTTGACATTCGTGATCAACATTGCGTGCGACCATATCATTAAAATCGGCTCTAATTTTAAAAACGGCATTAAATTCAGGCTCAAATTCTAATAACTCATAATATAAATCTAGCTCTCCAAGCAAGATAACTTTAACTGATAATGGCACACTCATTGGTTCTAGTGATAAAGAACCTGTCAAGGTGAGCATTTGTTCTAGGCTAGACAATCTAATCTGTCCTGACTGCAAGGCACGCTTTAGCCCCTGCCATGCGTAAGGATGCTCCAATAAACTTAATGCTTCTAAAATCAAATACCCACCATTTGCCTGCATTAATGCACCTGCTCGTATCATGGATACATCGCTATATGCTGTGCCAAGCTCGGTGGTGTACTCAATATGTCCAAGTAGATTAAGATGTGTAGGAAGCTCCTCAAATACAATCGGTGCTCCGCTATCTGGTGTGTGTGATACTAAGACATTAATGCTGTATTTGGCAGGGGTATTAGAGCCACTAAATTCCCCTTCTTTATCTACAATCTCCAAAGAATACATAACCATATCGGCTAGCGTATTTTTTAGGTGGGTTAAAACTTTGTTTTTTTCATTTTTATCTTTAATGATGCCTTGATATTTGCTCAGTAATGGTTCAAATAATGGTATTAATAATTTATTGGCAAGGCTTTCGTTTAGAGCGTCAATTTTATCATTGGTGGTGTTTTCTAGCTCATCTAGGGTAAAATTAAGATTGATGAGTTTTTTGTGTAGTTTATTTTGAGCCTTATCATCTATGGGTTTTTGATGGTCTAGTGGGGCGAAGGCAGGAGTTTTTTCATCATGTAAAATGGCGGAAGTTAATACGATGTTAAAAGGTGCAGCAAGGATATTAAATTCACGAATGAGTGCTTTTTCTTGCTCTTGAGATTGCTCTTTTAGAGTGGCAAGCTGTTTTTGATAATTAAGGCTGTTGAATTTTTGGTAAAGTTTTTTTTGGCAGGCTTGCCAAAGTTTGTTGATGTCGTGATGTAATGTCTTGCCAAGCCCTGTGGGAAGCTGTATGGCAATAGGTAGGCGTGGATTGTCAAAATTATGCACAAATACAAGGTCACATGGGGTCGGTTCGTTTTTGGCTCGTTCACGCAAAAGGCGAGTGATGAGTGTGCGTTTGCCTAGCCCATTCTCGCCCACAGCAAAGATATGATAACCACTGGCTTTAATATCAAGAGCAGTCCGTATGGCTTTGACGGCACGATTCTGTCCAAAATAAGGGTCAAAGACAGGGGGTGTGTCTGGCAGGGTTTGGGGGTTGGTGGTGTGAGTAAGAGCGGTGTGAGGTAAGTGGTAGGGGTATTGATTGGTCATTGGTGCTATTATCTAATCCAAAAAAGTATATTTTAACAGATAATCCTGCGACAAAATAGGGACTTGATGAAATGGGCTAGCAATTGATTGTTATTCCCTGCACTACTGGCGAATATCAATCGCATTTTTTAGCGGTTGTTGTTTGGAATAATGGCAAAGTGGTACAATGATTGTTCATTTAATGTTAAAATAATCAAAAAAAGATTTATGATAATTCAGTTGGGTTTTTCGCTGTGTTGTTAGGCATGTTAATGATGTACTAAGGCTATAATTAACGCACATAAAGGGTAAGGTAAGTAAATATAGGTGTTTTACCTACTGCCTTATTGGGCGAATTGGCGGTCGTTATAGAGACATCAAGGCATGAAAAATTTGCCCTTGTTCGTCAATCGATGGCATAAAACCTGTTTAAAAATTAAAAATTTGATAAACTTCACCTTTTACCACAACCATTTAATGATGTCATGAACAATACCTACCATAAAATATTTAACCATGCTGATGGCTTTATTGCAGAATTGCAGCAAAGTGCCAAGGCTCTTAACTTGACTTTTAGTCAGACACAACTCCATCAGCTTTTGGCATACTTGGATAATTTATTGCTTTGGACGAAGGTGTACAACCTGACCGCCATCACCGTACCAAAAGAAGCCTTTATTAAGCATATATTAGACTGTTTGGCAATCATTGCCGGCTTGCCATTTGCCGACAAATCAGATGTCAGTGTGCTAGATATTGGCACAGGGGCAGGCTTACCAGCGGTAATCATTGCCATCATGCGACCTGATTGGCAGGTTGTTGCACTTGATAGTAATGGCAAAAAAGTGCGTTTTATCCGTCAGATGGCAGGTGAGCTGGGGCTTGATAATATCACGCCTGTGGCAAGGCGTATTGAAGATTTTGAAGGTGTGTTTGATGTTATTACTTCTCGAGCCTTTGCCAGTCTTGATGACTTTACACAGCTTGCCAATCCCTATCTAAAGGTGGGCGGTGTTTTATATGCCATGAAAGGCAAGATGCCAACCGATGATGAGGTGGCACGCTTGGTTGATTGGCAGGTTCAGATTGAGCCCATCAGTGTGCCACAGATGAGCGATGAGCGGTGTGTGGTGTATCTAAGCAGGGTATAATACCAAGTCATTTTAAAGTTGCATCATATCAAAAATTAAACAGCATCAGCTTAATAATACAACAGGTAGATTTTAAGGTATCGTATGGAAATTATCGCAATTGCCAATCAAAAAGGCGGAGTGGGTAAAACCACTACGGCGGTCAATTTGGCAGCGGCATTGTCCGTGATTGGTAAATACAAAGTATTGCTCATTGACTTAGACCCGCAAGGCAATGCCACTACAGGGGCAGGGCTTGATAAGAATGAGTTGGAGGCGAGTATTGTTGATGTGTTGCTTGATGGTGTAAAACTACATAAAGTCATACAAAAAAATGCACCAGCAGGCTTTGATGTCGTGGGATCAAACCGTGATTTGGCAGGTATTGATGTATCGCTTGCTGATGTGGAAGATGCACCGTTTTTATTAAAAAAAGCCTTTAAAGCCGCTAAAAAAAGTGGAAAATTTGGCTATGATTATGTGATTATGGACTGTGCTCCAAGCCTTAGCATGCTGACGATTAACGCCTTTGCTGTCGCTAAGAATGTCATCATTCCCATGCAGTGTGAGTATTATGCTCTTGAGGGTGTGGTGGATTTGATTGACACCATCAAACGACTTAAAGATATCAATCCTGATTTGAAGGTGCGTGGTGTGGTTCGCACCATGTATGATGGGCGAAATACGCTTGCTCAAGATGTTTCTGTAGAACTTGAAAATTATTTTGGTGAGCTTTTATATAAAACGGCAATCCCAAGAAGCGTGCGTCTTGCTGAAGCACCAAGTTTTGGACAGTCAATTTTTGGCTACGAAAAGTCGTCAAAAGGGGCAATCGCTTATCATCATCTGATGAATGAAGTGGTGGAGCAGACACAAGAACCTGAACGGTTCCAAGCTAAAGTACGAGCCCAGTTTGACTGGTAAATGACAAACAGCCAAAAACTGTGCTAGAATATCAACTTTGGGCTGATTTTAGTAGTGGCATCGTAGGCGTGCCATGTGGTTTGACTTGGAAAATAGCATGAAAAAACGCGGACTTAGTACAGGGCGTGGATTAGATGTCCTGATGGGCAAGATTAAGCAAGAACGGCAGATTATTGAATCTGCACCTACTACAGCCACGCCTAATCAAGAGCAAGTTACGGATAAAGTAGATTTTAGCTTGCTTGATGATGAGACGAAGGGCAAATCCGCTGGTTTGAATAAAATCAAAAAATCCAAGAAAAAAGCCAAGGCTAAAAAAAGTGGCATAACCGATGATATTGAGCGAGTCGCCTTAATTCAAATCAACCCTGCTTGTTTGCAATCAGGCAAATATCAGCCACGCCAAAAGATGAACGAAGAGACGCTAAGCGAGCTTACCAATTCTATTCGTCAACATGGTATCATGCAGCCCATTGTCATTCGTCCATTGTTGGCAGGTGAGCAAAAAAAGCAGGGCGTTACCCATGAGATTATTGCAGGCGAACGCCGGTGGCGAGCTTCAAAAATGGCAGGGCTTGATAGCATTCCTGCCATTGAGCGGGTGCTGTCTGATGAGGTGGCGATTGCTTTAGCACTGATTGAAAATATTCAGCGTGAAGACCTAAATGTCCTAGAGCAAGCCGCTGCTTTACAGAGATTTCATACCGAATTTGGCATGAGCCATGCAATGATTGCTGATGTGGTCGGCAAAGCTCGTGCTACTGTATCTAATTTACTGCGATTGAACAACCTGCACGACACAGTCAAAGAATATATGCAAGAAGGTCTGCTTGATATGGGTCATGCACGCACTTTATTGTCATTGTCTGCCAAACAACAGCCCATCATCGCCAAAAAAATTATTGATGCTAAGATGACGGTTCGTGATGCTGAAAGATTAGTCAAATCCATCTTAAACCCAGAGCCTGCTAAGCCTGCCAATGCTGATAATCATGAGATTATCCTACTCAATCAAAAGCTGTCTGAGGTATTAGGGGCAATGGTCAAACTCAAACAAAGCAAAAATGGTGGTGGTAGCGTGGAAATATTTTTCCATGACGATGATGAATTACAAGGATTATTAACCCATTTTGGCTTACAGTAATTGTCATCTTATGCCACTGCCTTAATCGGTCGCCTGCGACTTTTTTATGTTCTTGTCTGGTTGGCTTGGGTCAGCTGAGTTAATAAATTTATCCCAAGCCAGTTGGTCAACCCTACCTAAATCCATCGCCTAATCAAGCAAACATACCATGAATACTGCCTTAGAAAAATCCGCTAAACCGCAAGTTTTTGAGCGTGCTGATAAGTTTGCCATCTTTGTCCGACTGATGTCGTATCTAAAACCATATTGGTGGGCATTTGTTTTGGTGGTGATTGGTTTTGCCATTGGTGCGGGTAGTGAGGTGGCGAGTGCCAAGCTTTTTGAATACATTATTGAGGCGATTAATAACAACGATAATGTACGCAAGTTTTGGTTTCCGTTTTTGGTAATTTTATTGTTTGTATTTCGTGGGGTTGGGGCATTTTTGGGTGGTTATTATGCAGCGGTAATGGCAAGGAGTTTGGTATATAGTCTGCGAGTGGAAGTATTTAAAAAGCTACTCAAGCTACCTGCTGATTTTTATCTAAAAAACCCTGTTGGTACAATTTCTTCTAAACTCATCTTTGATGTGGAACAGGTAACTGCGGCCACCACCGAATCCATCACAACGCTATTAAAAGATGGTCTAACAGTTATTGCTTTGTTTGGCTTTTTATTTTATACCAATTGGCGACTTACGCTGGTGTTAATGGTGATTGTTCCGCCGATTTTTTGGTTGATTAAGCAAGTCTCTAGGCGTTTTGCTACTTTATCTATAGACATTCAAGATACGATGAGTGCAGTCAGCCACATCACCAATGAAGCCATTACAGGTTATCAGGTGGTCAAAAACTATGGCGGTCAGGCTTATGAATCTAAGCGATTTGAGAAGGCTTCTTTAGAAAACTTAAATAAGGGGCTAAAAATCACCATTTTAGCTGCCATTAACACACCGCTTATCCAGTTACTCATGGCGGTGGGTATGTGCTTTGTTATCTGGCTATCCTTGCGTCCACAAGTGTTGGGTGATACCAGTGCAGGTGAGTTTGCATCATACTTAGTAGCAGCAGGACTATTGGCTCGCCCTGTCAAGGCTTTGACTGATGTCAACCAAAAACTTCAGAGGGGTATTGCTGCAGGACTGTCTATCTTTGAATTATTAGATACTCCAGAAGAGCATGATGCAGGGTTATTAACCCCTGCCATTGTGGGTGATATAGATTTTTGTGATGTTAATTTAACTTATGACAGTGGTACGCAGGCGATTAAAAACTTAAATCTATCTATTAAGGCAGGTGAGACGGTGGCGGTTGTGGGGCGGTCAGGTTCTGGCAAAACCACACTGGTGAATTTACTGACTCGTACGCTTAGTCCTACAAGTGGTCAGGTTTTGATAGATGGCATACCCATTGACGAGATTAAGCTGTCTGTTTTGCGCGAGCAGGTTGCGACAGTCAATCAGCAAGTTACGCTATTTTTGGACAGTATCGCTCACAACATTGCTTATGGCTTGCTCGCTGATAAGCCACTTGATGACATAGTGCAGGCGAGTAAAGATGCTTATGCTCATGATTTTATTATGGCACTGCCTAACGGCTACGACAGTTTTATTGGTGCCGATGGTCTTCAGCTCTCTGGTGGTCAGCGTCAACGACTTTCTATCGCACGGGCTTTATTAAAAGATGCTCCGATTCTTATTTTAGATGAAGCGACATCTGCTTTGGATAACGAATCTGAATACTACATCCAAAAGGCACTGCAGACAGTCATGGCAGGGCGGACAACTCTGGTCATTGCCCATCGCTTATCTACCATTGCCAATGCTGACCGCATTGTTGTCATGGATAATGGGCAGATTGTGGAGATGGGTACGCATGATGAGCTGTTTGCTAAAGGTGGTATGTATCGCACCATGTATGAACGCACCTTTGATGAGCAAATAAGCGAAGTGAATCAGGGCGGTCTGGCATGAAAAAAGCCGAACTTCTTATCACGCAGGCGTGGCAGACTCAGTCCCCATGGTTAAATACTCTTGCCCCCCTGTCGTCATTGTATGGCGTGGTGGGTCGTGTGCGTAAGTCCTTGTATGATAATCATACACTTACCAAATATCACGCCCCAATTCCTGTGATGGTGATTGGGAATATCACAGTAGGCGGTAGTGGTAAGACTCCACTGATTATCGCACTTGTGCGTTATTTGCAACAAAAAGGCATAAAGGTGGGTGTGATTAGTCGTGGCTATGGGCGAGAATCTAAGAATCCCACCCTTGTGCAAAAAAACAGCACCCCTAAAGAGGTGGGCGATGAACCATGTTTGATTGTGAATGAAACCTTTGTGCCGATGGTGGTGGGGGCAAATCGTGGACAGGCGATTGACTTACTGATGGAAAGTTATCCTGATTTACAGCTGATTATCAGTGATGATGGCTTACAGCATTATGCCTTACACCGTGATGTGGAATGGATTGTGGTTGATGGCATGCGTGGGTTTGGTAATGGCAAACTCTTTCCACAGGGATTTTTGCGTGAACCGCTTGACCGACTGACAGGAGCGACCATTATCTATCATGATAGCCGAGCCGAGCGGTATGCTGACGATGCTCTACTCATGCACCTAATCTCTGGTCGTCCCATACCACTATTGGCGAGCGATACATCTTTAATGCCCCAAAAAATCTATGCTGTGAGTGGTATTGGTTATCCTGTACGATTTTTTAAAACCTTGTCAGATTTGGGTTTTGAAGTGGTAGAGAAGCCATTTGGTGACCATCACGCCTTTGATATTGATGACCTGTTGGATTTGACTGATTTACCGATTATCACCACCACCAAAGACGCTGTCAAACTGCGTGAACTTGCCAAAGATATCCCCCATGCTATTTTTGATAATATCTGGGTGTTGCCTGTGCAAATGGTGCTATCGGAGAGTGTCTATCGGCAGATGGATGCGGTATTGGATAGATTTGATATTGCATGATTATGATAAAAGGTGGCTTTTAAATCAAAAGTTGTACGCATTTTTATCAAGAGCTGTCATCATAAGTTATCCTTATAAAAAAATACACTGTCTTAAAAACAACGCCCAATTCAATTCATCAAATCTTTTAAAAGATAGCCGTAATACACATGATCAAAAGTTGTTTTAAACAAAATCTAACATGACTTTAAGGAGTTATTCGTGCAAGCCAATCCAAAAACCCATATTGTCATTCCTGCTCGCTATCAATCGACTCGCCTGCCTGCCAAACCTTTACTAGAAATCCATGGTAGACCAATGATTTTGTGGACGGTGGATAAAGCGGTGAAGGCGACTTTTGCTGATAGCGTGTGTGTGGCGACTGATGATGAGCGGATTTATCAAGTGTGTCAAGATGCAGGCGTACCTGTTGTGATGACAGGTGAGCACGCATCAGGCACGGACAGATTAAGCGAGGTGGCAGAGCTTTTGGGTCTGGCAGATGATGACATTGTGGTGAATATGCAAGGTGATGAACCGCTTGTTCCACCTTTACTCTTAGAGCAAACCAAAAATCTTTTATTAAAAAATCCTGATTGTATGATGGCAACTTTGTGCGAGGTCATTGATAATCTTGAGAATTTTTATAAAAATTCAGTGGTTAAAGTGGTTAAGGCGGGTAATCAAGCCTTGTATTTTAGTCGCAGTCCCATTCCGTACGATAGAGATGGTAGTTTGACAGGTGAGCTTGGCAATGTGCCAAAAAACGCCTATCGCCATTTGGGGTTGTATGCCTATCGTGTCAGACTGCTAAAAGAATTTAGCGGATGGGAGCAAGGCAAACTTGAAAAGTTAGAAAGTCTAGAGCAGTTGCGTATTTTAGAAAATGGGGGGCGAATTGCCATTGATGTTGCCAAAGTTGCCCTGCCATTAGGGGTTGATACAAAAGAGGATTTGGACAGGTTAAATGCGATGGCGGTAGATGAGCTTTTGAAGTTTTAAGGAGTGGGGTAATGATGTTTGACTTTAAGAGTGTGATATTAAGATTTCATCAAGAAACCTATATGGATGTCATCTCATGAATGAGCAGGAACAGCTACCTTATTTTACCCCATTACTTGCTTGGCAAAAACAGGCTTGGGAACAAGCTACTCGCCAGTTTTATGATGGTAAACTGCCACACGGACTTTTAGCAAGTGGTATGGCAGGCATTGGTAAGCGTGCATTTGTCTGGCGATTTATGGCATGGCTACTTTGTCAAAATAAGCATGAAAGTGGGGCGTGCGGGCTATGTGAGAGCTGTACTTGGCTTGTTGCTGGTACGCACCCTGATTTGATGGTGCTTCCATCAGGGAGCTTGCCAACAAGTGAGGAGGTGGATGGAGCTTCTATTAAGATTGATGAGGTGCGAGACTTACAAGAGTATAGCCATATCAAAGGTCAAGGTGTGAGACTTATTGTACTTGACCATGCAGAAAGCCTGTCAGTGGGGGCGGCTAATGCCCTGCTTAAAACCTTAGAAGAACCACGAGCTGGCGTACATTTAATGTTAATTAGCGACAATCCTGCCAGATTGCTACCCACCATCAAAAGCCGTGTGCAAAATCTGCCATTAAATCGTATTGATTATGGACAGGCATTGGAGTTTGTAACTGATGAATTGGGTGATGAATCACTCTCACGCTTATGTCTGGATTTGGCAGATGGGGCGGTGTTAAAGGCGGTAAAATTGCCACAGACGGCATGGTTTAATCAACGGACGCTTTGGTTAAAAACTTGGCTTGCTCTTAGAAGTGGAACAAGAACGCCCATTGCAGCAAGTGATTATTGGCAGGGTGTGATGGGTTTTGGTGATTTTGTGGCGCTGACACGACTGATGCTAAATGACTTAGTGCGATTAGGCTTGGGTTTGGACAGTCGCCACACTGATATTGATGTTCAAGCCTTGATGAGTCAGCAGGTGTTAAACTTGCCTGCAATAGAGGTGTTTTTAGCCAGTCTTGATGAGATGATGGTGGCTGTGGGGCAAAATGTGCAAGAAAAGATGGCATATGATACACTGTGTTGTCGGTTGGTGGGGTTGTGATGTTAGAAATTTTATATCAAGATGACGAGTTGGTTGTTGTCAATAAGCCTGCCGGCATGCTTGTGCATCGCTCTTGGTTGGATAAACATGAGACCGTCTTTGTGATGACAACTTTGCGTGATATGTTGGGGCAGTATGTTTATCCTGTGCACCGCCTAGATCGCCCAACATCGGGGGTGTTACTGTTTGCCAAATCTAGCGAGACGGCACGAGTGCTATCGGCACAGTTTGAGACTCATACAGTGGATAAATCCTACTTAGCGGTGGTGCGTGGTCATCTGACGGGTAACGGACGGATTGACTATCCCTTAAAGGTGCGACTGGATAAAATTGCTGATAAATTTGCTAAGATGGATAAAGTCGCAGAGGTGGCAATCACAGATTATGAATGTTTGGCAACCACTCAGATGCCCTTTGTTTCTACGCCACGCTACTCAACTTCTCGCTATTCACTCATGAAACTTTCTCCCATTACGGGGCGTAAGCATCAGCTAAGACGGCACATGACTCACCTATTTCACCCCATTGTGGGCGATACTACGCATGGCGATACCGCCCAAAATCGTGCGGTGGCAGCATTTACTGGCGTATCACGGTTGTTGCTTCACGCTCATCGTTTGGCATTTGATGACATGAGGGGAAATAGGGTAGAAGTGGTCGCTCCACTTGATGATGGATTTGGTAGGGTACTAGTGGATTTTGGGTGGAATTGCCCTTAATAAAAACAAAAATTCATAATAATGATAATTTTTTAACAAAAAATAACCTAATAAACTCTCATGAACCGCTTTAATTCATGAGTGCTGATACCCATTTATGGTAATAAGTAATCATCTTGTATCGCACAGGTATGTATCAAGTGATGACGATGGTGCAATGATAATAATAAAATTTCAAATATCAAACATAACATAATTTTTAGTTCAGCAATTAGAATAATAGCCAATAAATCCATGAATCATATCCGTATCGAAGAAAAATTATCCATTCTTGCCGATGCTGCCAAATATGATGTCTCATGCTCATCAAGTGGTGGCAATCGTAAAAATCAAGGTGGCTTGGGAAATGCTTCAAAGTCAGGTATTTGCCACAGCTATACAGAAGATGGGCGATGTGTGTCTTTATTAAAAATTTTGTTCACTAATTACTGCATATATGACTGTGCCTACTGCACTTCTAGGCGTAGCCATGACACCCCTAGAGCTGCTTTTACGGTGGAGGAGGTTGTAGATTTAACCATGCAGTTTTATCGGCGAAATTATATCGAAGGGCTATTTTTAAGTTCTGGTATTTTTAAGAGTGCGGATTATACAATGGAGCGGTTGGTGCGTGTCGCCAAGACTTTGCGTACCGAGCATGGCTTTCATGGATATATTCATTTAAAGACCATTCCAGGGGCATCTGATGAATTGATGAAAGAGGCTGGGTTGTATGCCGATAGATTGTCAGTGAATATGGAAATCCCCACCAAGTCAGGCTTGGCATTGCTTGCTCCTGAAAAAAACCATGACGACATGAAAGCACCCATGCAAACCGTCCAAGAACAAATCGTACAGTTCAAGGATTCACGCAAGGTACATAAACATGCCCCAAAATTCACCCCAGCAGGGCAGTCCACACAGTTCATCATCGGAGCAACAGGCGAGACAGACCATCAAATCATCCGACTATCAAGCCATTTTTATCAAAAATATGATTTAAAACGAGTGTACTACTCAGGTTATGTACCGATGCTTGCTGATGACAGATTGCCTGCTGTCAATACGCCTGTACCATTGGTTCGGGAAAATCGTCTGTATCAGGCAGATTGGCTCATGCGATTTTATGGCTTTGAGGCAGATGAGATTGTTGATGCCGGTCAGCCTTTTTTGGATTTACAATTTGACCCAAAGCTGGCATGGGCAATTCGTCATCGTGAACACTTCCCTGTCAATATCCAAACAGCACCCTATCAGATGGTTGTGCGTGTGCCAGGCATTGGGGTGTGTACCGCCAAAAAAATCATTAAGGCTCGTAAGTTTACTTCGCTTACCCTTGAACATCTCAAACAAATGGGAGCGTCGGTCAATCGTGCCAGATATTTTGTGGCATTAAATACGCCCAATCCTTATTTAAACGAACTGACTCGTGAGAATTTTCGAGAGATTCTGATGGGGCAGACCACCACAAAATTTGGTGAACAGCGTACTGGGCAGTTGTCTTTATTTTAAGGTGTGGCTGTGGTTGATTTGTTCGGTGATGATGGCGTAGCGTTGGTCTTTGATGGGAGTTTTGAGGGTTGGCTGTCGGTGGTGTTTTATGCTTATGAGCATAGATTGATTGGGCGACATATTACTGTTGTTGCAAAGCATGATGAGATACCCCATCTTTTTTTGACCACGCTACAAGTACCAAGAGATGAAAAGAAAGCTTTGCGTGTACTGGATAAAATTCGGCAAATTTTAGATTTAAGGCAAGTGATTTGGGCATTTTTATCAGAAGATGCGACAATCTACACACATCTTTTATCAGTGGTAGTGCATCAGCTTGACCATCCCAACAAAAATGTCATGCAAAATTATGCTCACCCAGATGTCTTGGCGGTTCATCAGTGCATCAAGAAAGTTGGGCGGGAGAGGCATCGTATGCAAGCATTCGTACGATTTGAATGTACGGATAATGATGTGTATTTTGCTAAGGTTAATCCTGATTTTAATGTCTTGCCGTTAATTGGGGATTTTTTTGCTAAACGGTTTGCTGATCAAAGCTGGCTAATCTTTGATGTGGTGAGAGGCTATGGGATATTTTATGACCACACCAATCCTAAGGCAGGTGTGCGTGAGGTGGTAGATATTGATCAAAGGCTTTTAGACGATTCAAGCACCATTCATGGCGAAAAAGAGCCAATTTACCAAAGGTTATGGCAGGCATATTTTCGCCATGTTACCATCAAAGAGCGTATCAACACCAAGCACCACATCGCCCAAATGCCACGCCGTTATTGGCAGTATCTTACCGAGAAAAAAGGGTTTTGACTACAACCATCCGGCACGGCGGAATTTAGAGTAAAGATAAATACAGATGAGTAAAATCGCCCCAATGACGATAAAATAACCATATTGCCAAGTCAATTCAGGCATGAACTTAAAGTTCATGCCATAGATGCCTGCCACTGCTGTTGGTACGGCAGCGATACCCGCCCATGCAGCAAGTTTACGCACGACATCGTTCTGTCCCATGGTTACCATCGTGGTATAGGTATTCATGGCGACAGAGAGCATTTCATTTAATCCGTTTACCGCATCAAGTGAGCGTAGTAGGTGGTCGTTGACATCACGAAAATAGGGCTGAGCAGCAACAGGGAATGCTGAGATAAGTTCGTTTTTTTTGTGATTGATAAAAAAGTTGCAGACATCTTGCACGGGCAAAATGACCGCACGCATATGGACGAGCTGAGATTTTAATTCGTATAAACTTTTTAGTGTTTCTCGGCTAAATTCTGATGAAAAAATATTTCTTTCTTGTTCACGCAAATAATTCCCCAGTCGGTCAGTGATTGGTAAATAATTATCAACAATGAAGTCTAAGATGGCGTGCAAGACGAAAATCGGTCCTAATCTTAGGCGTTCTGGGCGGCGATGATAATGCTCACGCACAGGTGCGTAAGAGTTGGAAGCACCACGGCGAATACTAATGATGAAATTTTTTCCCATAAATATGGCTGTTGTGCCATAGCGGATTTGATTGTCCTCAAGTTTTGCGGTACGCACCACCACAAAAATCATATCATGACCATAGCTTTCAACCTTTGGGCGTTGGTGTTCAGCAAGGGCGTCTTCTAAGGCAAGTTCGTGTAAGTCAAAGGCATCTTTGACTTCTTGAACGGTCTCAATGCTAGGATCATACAGACCAAGCCAGATGAATTGATTGTTGTTGGTTAAGGCACGGCTGACATCATCAATGTGCAACTGCTCTATGGGCTCGCCTGTTTTTCTAGAATAAGAATAGCAGACAATGGTTTCATTATCGCCAGAGTCTTCTAGGTCTTCAAAGCGATCGGCATCTGGGTCGTACACCGTCATGATTTCGATGGTGTCTTCATCGGTGGCATCAGCATCGCCATAGATGTAGCTGTCTTGGCTGTCTAATGACAACTCTTCATCATACTCTTCGGTCAGTTCATCATCGGTTGGTGTAGTAGGGTGTCTTGATGGTTCATTTGGTGCATTGAGATACTCTTCAATGGTATCGCATTTGGGGGTGTTCATATCGTCCGTGTGGTGCTTATTCGGCATGGCTACTCCCCTTGGTGTAAAATAATGTGATGCAAATCGGCGTATTATAGCAATATTTACGCCACTTTTCATCATAAATTAACGAATTGGTAATGATGATTAAAGGTGGGTATTGTATAAATACCATAGAATTACCCAGTGGTTGATTGGGCTGTATGTTTAGAAAGATTCTAAAAAATCGTTGTTTGAGTGATACTTTGTTAAAATAATTTATAATTTAGCCTAGTCGTATTAGTAATTTAATGATAAACTAAGGAGGAAAAAACCAATCAAAATCCTAATGGTCTTTTTATAAGCGTAGGGTGTTTTTTCTAGCAAGTGATGACTTGCTATTTTTATTTATTCATCCATCACTAATGAATAGGGGTTTGTTGTGCCGACCTGCACGATGGCGACTAGCCTACAGCGTACTGATGCCAAAAACTGGCTTTTGCCAGATGGCGTGGTAGATGTATTATTTAAAGATGCTCAAAAACAAGAAAGTCTGCGAGATGCACTACTATTTGTTCTAACTGCCAATGGTTATCAGTTGGTTTCACCGCCTTTGATTGAATATACCGAGACTTTGCTTGGTGGTGCTGATGAGGATTTAAAGCGTCAGACTTTCAAGATGGTGGATCAGCTCACAGGTCGCATGATGGGCGTGCGAGCGGATATTACACCACAGATTACTCGTATTGACGCACAGCATGGCGATGGAGTGAGTCGTTACTGCTATATTGGTCAGGTGGTTAAGACGCTGCCTAATGGACTGTTTGGACTGCGTACACCACTTCAGCTAGGGGCGGAGATTTTTGGGATAAGCCATGTCAATGCCGAGATGGCACTCATTGATCTATTGGTGGCATTGACCGATGAGATTGGCATGAGCCGTGATAATCTGCATATTGATGTTGGTCATGTGGTGATTTTTGATGCGTTATGCACGCTACATCATACCGAAGAGTCGGTCATTGATACGCTTATGTCGTTGTATATCAAAAAAGATTTGCCCGAACTTGAGACATTGTGCCTATCTATTGAAGGTGGGGCAGATTTTTTGGTGCTTGCTCAGCACACGCTTGCCCAAGATGCCATACCTGATGCAAACAATCTATTGTCAAAATTATCCAAAAAGGCTCAAGATAGCACGCCGATTGTTGAAGCGGCGACTGAGATTGCCACTTTGTCATCGCACATCAAAGCACTGGGCATGAGCGTTAGTGTTGATATTACTGAGCTGTCTGGTTATCACTACCATACAGGACTTGTGTTTAATGTTTATTTGAATCGTTCGGTCATCGCACAGACACAACCTTTGGTGCGTGGTGGGCGTTTTTGTGCACGAGCAGGGCGACAGGCAACAGGTTTTAGTATGGATATGAATCGCCTGCTTGAATATGTTGAACTACAAGAAGATACTGTGATTGTAGTGGATTATGATGATTTGTGCCGTGCCGATAATGACCAAAAAGACGACCTAGACAAACAAATTGCTACACTTCAAGATGAGGGCTGTATCGTTATCAAGCCACTATCCTTTGATGACAAACCGCAAATGATTGATGGCGTATTACACCTTGATGATGGAGTGTGGGTGGTACAGTTGGTTGGTAATGACTAGTGGCTTGATGGCACCGATTGAATAATTTTTTATTATTGCTATGATTGGCGATACAACAGAATTAAAATGATTGTTAACTGAGGAAGAAAGATTATGGGTAAAAATGTCGTAGTATTGGGTAGCCAATGGGGCGATGAAGGCAAGGGTAAGATTGTTGACCTTTTGACCGAAAAAGCAACAGCAGTCTCACGCTATCAAGGTGGTCATAATGCAGGTCATACATTGGTTGTTGGTGGCGAGAAGACTGTACTTCACTTAATCCCGTCTGGCATCTTGCGTGAGGGGGTTACTTGTTTTATTGGTAACGGTGTTGTGCTTGCCCCTGATGCATTGTTAAAAGAGATGAACGGCTTGATTGAAAAAGGCGTGCCTGTGCGTGAGCGTCTGCGTATCTCGCCTGCTTGCCCACTCATCATGCCATATCATACCGCACTAGACCAAGCTCGTGAGCTAAAGCGTGGCGATGCCAAAATCGGCACAACAGGTCGTGGCATCGGCCCTGCTTATGAAGACAGAGTGGCTCGCCGTGCCTTAAAAGTGGCTGACCTATTTAGAGCGGATTTGCCCCAAAAGCTAGAAGCACTGTTAGAATATCATAACTTTTCCTTAACTCAATATTATCAGGTGGAGGCCATCGATTATGATGCAACGCTTGAGCTGTGCAAAGTGTGGGCAGATGAACTTAGGGATTTGGTTGTTGATGTGACTGATGAACTAGAAAAACGCCGTAATGCTGGTGAAAACTTAATGTTTGAGGGAGCACAAGGCACGCTACTTGACATTGATCATGGTACTTACCCATTTGTTACCAGCTCAAATACGACAGCAGGCGGTGTAGCGACAGGTACAGGCTTAGGCCCTTTGTATTTTGATTATGTGCTTGGCATTACCAAGGCATATACCACTCGTGTGGGTTCAGGTCCTTTCCCAACCGAGCTATTTGATGAAGTGGGTGTGCACCTAGCAAAAGTAGGTCATGAGTTTGGTGCGACCACAGGTCGTGCTCGCCGATGCGGTTGGTTTGATGCAGTCAGCCTGCGTCGTGCGGTGGTGCTAAACTCAATGTCGGGCATCTGCTTAACCAAGCTAGATGTGTTAGATGGTCTTGATGAGATTAAGATTGCTGCTAAATACCGTGTGCCAGAGAGTGAATGTGCAGGGGCTTATGATGCAGAGTTCTATGAGAAAGTTGAGCCTGTGTATGAAACTTTAGCAGGCTGGAGCGAATCAACCATTGGAATTACCAAGTTTGAAGATTTACCAGAGAATGCCAAGATTTATATCAAGCGTATTGAAGAGTTGGTTGGTTGTCCTGTAGATATCATCTCAACAGGTCCTGACCGTGCGGAGACGATTGTGCTAAGAGACCCTTATGACGCATAATTGCCTTTTTTAACCATACCAATAATAAAAAACACATCTTAATGGTGTGTTTTTTATTATTGGTATGGTTAATGAGTATGGCGGTTATTGTTGTAGTTGGTTCATGCCTGCCCAATGGCGACTAAACTGATAAGCAATGCGACCAGAACGACCGCCACGAGTGCTTGCCCACTTTAGGGCTTCTTGCTGTGCCACCTCGTCAAATGCCAAGCCATGTTTGGTAAGATAGTTTGCAACAATGTTTAAATAGGTGTCTTGATTCATTGGATAAAATGATAGCCATAGACCAAATCTATCTGATAATGAGACGGTCTCATCAATGGTCTCGTAGGGATTAACCTCATCAGTCTGACCGTTGTAGATATTGATGTTGTCTTTCATCATCTGTGGCAGTAGGTGGCGGCGATTGCTGGTGGCGTACACAAGCAGTCTTTCTTGTTCACTATCTAAAGCACCATCAAGTACACTTTTTAGGGTGCGGTAGTTTTCATCTTGAGTATTAAATGCCAAATCATCACAGTACACGATGTAGTGGTTGGTATTGTCTGCTTGTTGTGATGTTTTGATGGCTTGACGGATTTGATCCAGATGTACCAAATCATCACGAGCTACTTCGATGACTCGCAGTCCTGCACTATGATAGCGTTTGAGTAGAGCTCGCACCAATGATGATTTACCTGCTCCACGAGAGCCTGTCATTAACACATGATTGGCAGGCAGCCCTGATAGAAACTGGCGTGTGTTGGTAATTAGCTTGTCTTTTTGGGTCTCAATGCCCATAAGGTCATCTAAGTCCACTCCAAAAACCACATCAAGTGGTATTAATTGCCCATGCTTGCTACCAACCCAACGATAAGCTAAAATATTTGGATCAATGACGATGGGCGAGTTGGTATGCTGAGTTAAAAACTGGGTTAATAGTGAACTTAGTGGTTCAGGTAAGGTTAGTATATTCATGTTTATCCAAGTCTTTTAACAGCTGAACTAAAATTGATGGGGTTTAATAATGAAATCATGGTATTTAGGGATTAAAGAGTATATGCAAAGACAAAAGATGCAATCTGACAAAGTGCAACAACAAGTTAAAATACTATCTGAGCAATTACTAAGTGTACATTTAAAATATGTAGAAATCATGATATTGAAATCTATCTTAATGGCACAAATATTAAATATATAATTAAACCATTTGCATTTCAGATACCGGCAGATGGTAGTACTACTTATCTGGTTTTTAAACACAAAAGAGCTGGTGGTATACTACCATTTTATTGTTCAACTGGTAAACAAAATACGATATTGTATCATGGTTTGCGTGAAGCAGTTGATTCTATCAGGGGGCAATTAGATAATCATCAAAGAGTACAGTTTTGCCAAAGTATTCTTTAAGGAATACGCTATATATTGTCAATTTTATGAACTACATGACTAAAAGCATAAAAACGCTATCAAAACAAGTTGATGGCGTTTTTATAATTATAATTGGCGAGTAGCGAAAGTGTCGCACTGCTTAATGTCGCCAGACTCAAAACCACGATAGAACCAACGCTGACGCTGTTTGCTTGTGCCATGTGTAAAACTATCTGGTACGGCGTGCCCATGTGATTTGTGTTGTAAATAGTCATCGCCGATTTTTTCGGCGGCATCTAAAGCTTCCTCAATGTCGCCTTTTTGTAGAAATTGCGTGCGTTCATGATTATGTCTTGCCCACAGCCCAGCAAAACAGTCTGCTTGTAGTTCTTGGCGTACTGACAGATTATTGGCGGTTGCTTGATCTGTTTGACTTTGAGCTTGGCGTACTTGATTTGATATGCCCAGTAAGGTTTGTACATGATGACCGACCTCATGGGCAATGACATAAGCCTGAGCGAAATCAGCTGCTTGGTCTTTTTGGCTAAGCTCGGTGGCGTTTTTCTCGCCAGAGATGCCCATTTGTGTACGCATTGCTTTAAAAAAGCTGGTATCTAAATAGACTTTTTGATCGGCAGGGCAATAAAAAGGACCGCTGGCTGAAGTTGCAGAACCGCAAGCAGACTGGACCGTGCCACTAAACATGACAAGTTTGGGCGGTTGATAAGTACCACCAAGCTGATTAAAAATCGGTATCCAGACATCTTCGGTATCCGCCAAGACGGTGGCAACGAAAGCACGAGTCTCAGCTTGTTCAGCGGTTTCTTGGGTGGGGGCTTGGGTGATTTGGCTGTTTTGAGTGATTTGTTCGGTAATGCCCAAGGTGGTCTCTGGACTGATACCAAAAATTTTCCAAACAATGAGTGCTAAAATCAAGCCAATAATACTCACACCACCGACTTTTCGTGTACTACCACGGCGGTCTTCAATATTACTGCTTTGTCTGCGACCTTTCCACTGCATGATGTTTGACCTTAAAAATAAAATGAAATATAAGGTGCTTATTATAACGATTTTTTGTTGAAAATGGGGAAAATTCACCACCTGCCATGTGGTTTTTGCAAATCTGGATAAATATGATGACTTTGTGATATGATGGTGCGGTATTTACTACCTACTGATGAGTGGGTACTGTACGACTAAAATTGTTTTAGTGTGCATTGGTTAAGATAAAATTAGGATAATAAAATGAACAAATCGGTCAAGCATCAGCCTTTATCATGCGTCATGGTGGAACACAATCCCACAAATTCCCCCATCCGCCACAGCGTGATTTGGCTACATGGGCTTGGGGCAAGTGGTCATGACTTTGAACCTGTGGTGCCTGAGCTTGACTTAGGCGATTTATCAGTGCGTTTTGTATTTCCGCACGCACCACAAATCCCTGTAACGGTCAATGGTGGCTATGTGATGCCTGCTTGGTATGATATCATCGAGATGAGTTTGGATAGAAAGGTGGATATAGCACAGATTGAATCGTCTGCTCGTGCTATTGATGATTTGATTGAGCAAGAGATTAAAAAAGGTGTGCCTAGTCAAAATATCATCATTGCAGGCTTTTCGCAAGGTGGTGCGGTGGCGTATCACCATGCTTTTACCACACCATACCAGATTGCAGGCTTACTGGCGTTATCCACCTATTTTGCCACCAAAGACAGCATCAAAGATGCAGGTGTGAACGGCGATATTTTGGTAAAAATTGATCATGGTGATTATGATAATATTGTTCCAAAAATCTTAGGCGAGCAGGCAAAAAATTCGCTAGATAACTTGGGTCTAACCCCTGTTTTTAGCACCTATCCAATGACACATCAGGTGTGTTTGCCACAAATTAAGTCAATTGGTGCATGGATAAAAGAGATGTTTATGGTGTGTACTTAAAAGTCAGTGTTGCCCAATACAAGAAACCACCGAAGTTGAACTACACCCCAAGGGTTGGAGTTAGATATCTAAACTCTAACCTTTGGGGTGGTTTTTAATGGCAAAGCCTTCTGTTTGGGGTGGTACAATGATGTGCTAAATGTTTGGCAAGGTTTGCCAAACATACGGCTAGCGACCAACTCACTTAAGCCATACTCAACCAAGTTCACAGACAAGCCATCGTGATTGATAAAGAAAACCCAGTCAAAAGACTGGGTTTTGATCATTTACCACGATAGGTGATGCGACCTTTAGATAGGTCGTATGGGGTCATCTCAACCTTCACCTTATCGCCTGTTAAGATGCGAATGTAGTGCTTACGCATTTTACCAGAGATGTGGGCAATGATTTCATGTCCGTTATCTAGGCGGACTTTAAATAGAGTGTTTGGCAAGGTGTCAATTACCTCGCCTTCAAATTCGATGATGTCGTCTTTTTTTGCCATAAGTCAAATTAAGTTAAAAAATAAAGGGGTATTATAGCTGATATTTTCATGAAAAGCTAGGTTTTACCCTTGCTTTCTTAATGCGATGGTTGGTATCTGCTAGAGATGTGCAGTGCGGTCTGATGGGCTAGGCAAGCGATAAAATAACATGACTGGTCCATCTTTATATGACCTTATCTTTGGTTGATGTGAAAATCATCTAAAAGCCCAAGCCATAATGGTGTCAATGGTGCATTTGGTAGTAACTCCTGAAAGTGCTTGGGGTAGTAGGCATTGATGAAATACAGCCCATCAGCAGGGGCGGTTGGTGGGGCAAGACAGCGATTTTTGGCGTGAATCAATCGTGTAACATCATCTGCCTTAAGCTCGCCTTTGCCAATGGCAAACAGTACTCCCATGATGTTTCGCACCATGTGATGCAAGAAGCCATCAGCTTGTATATCTAGCACCAGATATGCTCCATGCTGAAATAGATGGGTATGACTGACTGTGCGTACAGGTTGATTGGATTGGCACTGTGCTGCTCTAAAGCTAGTAAAGTCATGCGTGCCGACCAAAAGTCTACTGGCTTTTATCATCTGATCTATATCAAGTGGCTCAAAAACATGGGTTACCTGATGACGCAAGATAGCAGGGCGGTAAGGCTGATTGAGTGTGATGTAGCGATAGCGACGAGCAATCGCCTTAAAGCGTGCGTGGAAATCGGACGGCATGGGGGTAATCCAGCGTAAGGCGATGTCATCAGGTAGCAGGGTGTTTACCCCACGCATCCAGTTGTACTCAGTACGGTTTGCAGTGGTGGTAAAGTGTGCAATCATATTGCCTGCATGAACGCCAGCATCGGTACGACCTGCAGCGATAACTTCTACAGTTTCGTTGGCGATGGTGGATATGGCGGATTCTAGGCGTGCTTGTACGCTGTCTACTTCTTGCTGTCTTTGCCAGCCACGATAATTTGTACCGATGAACTCAATGCCAATGGCATAAGTTTGCACCTGTTTTTGGGTAGGTTGTCCGACCAATACCGTTGGTGCAGTTTGTTTTAGATTGTCTGTCATGGTTGTAAAACCTGCCAAAGTGTCTGACCATAGATACCGGCAATGCTTTTATCGCTTGCCTCAACCCCATATTCATACTGCCAAGCCCCCGATGCGTAGTCGGCGGTCGTGCCACCAAAAGCACACATGGTGGTGCAGATGATTCGGATATTTTGCTGAGTAAGTTTTACTATTTGGTCAATTAGTGTGGGTGATGATGGCACATTGCCTGCACCAAAGCCGATTAAAATGACTGACTTGGTATTACCGCTTAGATGCCTTAGTTGATGTTCTAAGTTGGCAACATCATTGGGGAGACAGTATATGGCAGTGATGTGCGTATGCTTGGCGTTGGCGATTAGCTTTGGCAGGTGAGCCAATCTGTCATCAAGCACTGACTGTATGCTGAATGGTTTCTGATTAAAAACCGTTTGGTCGGTTTTTTTATTATTTACCAATTTGCCAATAAATGCATCGTGATTTTGGCTATTTAACTTTTGGGTGTCAAGGGCATACATGAGCTTGTGATAAAATTGCACAAATACCCCTGTGTGTTCGGTTGTAGCCATGATGCTTGCTGATAAATTTACCCAAGCATCTGAACTCTCATTGATGGTGTAGATGGGATTGTCAGCGATGAACAATGGTTGCATACTGCCTGTAATAATCAGGCTAATGTCTTTAAAATCACTAAAGGCATTGGCTAAAAATGCCGCCAAAAAACTTAGGCTGTCTGTGCCTGTAATTAGTACAAAACGCCGACCACCGACCGCATAAGCCTGCAAGATTAAGCTGTATAAATGCACAAAATCACTTGGAGTGAGTGTACTACTGTCTTTGATGAGTAAATTGGGTAAAATATCAATGGTGATGTCTGGTAATTTATCGGAGAATTGTGTTTTTAAAATTGGCAAAAATTCGTCCGCAGGCAAGGGCGATAATGGTGTGCCATGACTACCAAAAGTTCCGCCAGCATAGATGATGTGGGTGGTGTGATTCATGATGGTTTTGATAAGACAACAAAGCTAAAATCATGCATATCATAACATAAAAAGCACGCTAAAATAGCA
The DNA here is from genome assembly GCF_041807865.1 of Moraxella sp. E33BD. Classification (NCBI taxonomy): domain Bacteria; kingdom Pseudomonadati; phylum Pseudomonadota; class Gammaproteobacteria; order Moraxellales; family Moraxellaceae; genus Moraxella; species Moraxella sp. E33BD. The sequence continues at coordinate 24,608 of NZ_JBGTZD010000004.1, forward strand.
TGCTTTTTTGTATTCTTTACAAGGATTAAATGCGACCTTGAATGATGGCGAGCATACGACGAAGTGGCTCAGCAGCACCCCACAATAGCTGGTCGCCTACGGTGAATGCTGTTAGGTACTCACCACCCATATTCATTTTACGCAAACGACCAACCGCTACATTTAGTGTGCCAGTAACTGCTACAGGGGTTAGGCGTTCCATGCTAGCAGTTTTGTCGTTTTCAACCACATCAAGCCAAGGATTATCGCTTTCACGCAAGGCTTGTTCGATTTGTTCTAGTGGAATGTCTTGGGTTAGTTTGATGGTTAGGGCTTGGCTATGGCAACGCATCGCACCGATACGCACACAGATGCCGTCAATATTGATGAGTTCATTACCTGATTTTCCTAGGATTTTGTTGGTTTCGGCTTGACCTTTCCACTCTTCACGAGATTGACCATTATCAAGCTGACTATCAATATAAGGAATTAGGCTACCTGCTAAGACTGCACCAAAGTTTTGTTTTGGAAAGTCGTCCGAACGCTGAGTGGTAGCAATGGTGCGGTCGATGTCCAAAATGGCAGAAGCAGGGTTGGCAAGCTCGTCAGCAACACTATCACGCAGTACACCCATACCTGTGATTAACTCACGCATATTGGCGGCACCTGCACCAGAGGCGGCTTGATAAGTCATGGCAGACACCCATTCAACCCATCCACGGCGGAAAAGTTCACCAATTGCCATGAGCATCAGGCTCACTGTGCAGTTGCCACCAATGAAATCTTTTTGACCGTTGGCTAGAGCTTGATCAATCACATCACGATTCACAGGATCTAAGATGATGACTGCATCATCGTCCATGCGTAGAGAGCTTGCTGCGTCAATCCAGTAGCCACGCCAACCGCTTTGGCGTAGGGCAGGGTGAATGGCTTTGGTGTAGTCGCCACCTTGACAGGTAATGATGGCATCGCATTTGGCAAGTTCGTTAATGTCGTTAGCGTCTTTTAGTGTACCTGCATCAACCCCGAAGTTCGGTGCTTGACCACCGGCGTTGCTGGTTGAAAAAAATACAGGTGTGATATGCTCAAAATCACCCTCTTGAGTCATGCGAGACATCAGCACAGAACCTACCATGCCACGCCAACCCACTAAGCCTACGACTAATTTTTCTGCCATTGCATTTACCTTTAATGGAGTGTGATTATTAGCCTAAGCCGACCAATCATCACACTGGTTAAGTTGTTAAAAATAAGCCTATAACTATGCACTTTTATTCATAAAAAATCAAGTGCTTTTTGTGATTTTTATGAATAAAGTTATCTGTCGGCGATTTCTTACATTTTGTGGCGGTAATGGCTGATGGTATGTCTGCATGTATCGTTTTATAATATGCACATGGATAGATGATAAGGAGATTGGGTGGCTTTAGCCACGGCAATGATTGCCAAAGGACTGTTTGCTATGGATGGTATTTACCCACACGCCCAGCTTAGATAAGCTGGGTTATTTTTTTGTGTTTGGTTGTGTTTGGTTGTGTTTGGTTGTGTTTGTATCGGTTGATGTGCCAGATTGAGTGGTAGCCCATAAATGGCTGAACAAATAGGATTAGTCATCAATGCGAATACAAACCAAGTTGTCATGACGGTCATTTTTTACCAGTTTGCATTCAGGCATAAGCGACTGATACACTGCCAAAGTCTCAGCAGTCATCTGCTCGATGGTGTATTCGTGTGTCATGGTGGGGCGTAGGCGATTTTGTAGGTGTGATTTGACTGCTTTGCATAAAGCGGTAGCGGTCTGCTCTTTGACCAAACCTTGTGGGTAGGTGGCGGATAAAATATCAGCAAATGCCCCCTTTGCCCAACCGATGACAGGCGTACCTAGATGAATGGCTTGCAAGGCGGTGATGCCGATACTCTCTGGATGATTAGCAAGAGCAAGAGCGATGTTGGCGGATGACAGCCACTCTCTCATATCGGGCGGTCGTCTGCCGATGAAAGTAACTTTATCATCTAGTCCTAATGCATGAATTCTTTGAATGAATTCTTCGTGGGATACATCTTGGTCGGTTAAGTTGAACTCTAAGTCTTCAGCAATGATGGCGTGAATGTCAGGGAATTTGTCTTGCAGATTTCCCAGAATATCTACCAGCCATTCTTGACCATACTGTGTGCCAATGGGTGTGGGAAATAGTAGCCATTTTTTGTGTTCAAGTTCTGGATACTGAGCAAAAACATTATGCAGCCAGTACACCGAAGCATGATGGCGGTAGGGATAGGTGCGAACATCAATGCCTCGCTTGACGCATATGATATCAAAGGGTAATTGTTGTAAATCTTCTTCTTTGTCGGTAAGTTTGTCTTTTAGGTATTTATCTATGCTTTTTGAAGCGGTGATAATAATATCGGCATTAAATAGTGCTCTAGAGTATGAATTGAGCGGGTAAAATCCATACATGGTGGCGACTATTTTGGGGTGTTTGTCCTTAGCGATGAGTTTTAATGACCAGTGTAGCACCCATGCAGGTGTTCGAGAGTGTACATGAATGATGTCTGGCTGATATTCACAGATGAGCTGTCTTAGTTTGTAGACATGCTTTAATGCCCACCATGATTTTTTTGGCATGGGCAAGCGGTGATAAATCGTGCCATCACGCAAAAGACGAGTAACCAACTCCTCATCTTCGTGAGCAGCACCAATGACAACAGATTCATGACCTGCTCGCATGAGTGCGTGCGTGATGGCGTAGATGCCACGCTCGGATTCATCATGCTTTAATGATGACGATAAATGTAGAACTTTCATGGGTTTTGCATGAATTTATAGCATATCTAGTAGCGTTTGGGCGTGATCTTTAGCCTTAATGTTGCGATAGCTGGCAATCATCTGCCCTGCACTATCAAACACAAAGGTTGAACGAACAATGCCTAAATGCGTCTTGCCATACATCATCTTTTCTTTGATGACATCAAAGTGCTGACAGAGCATTTCGTTGCTATCGCTAACAAGAGCGATGGATAGCTCTTTTTTGTTGATAAAATTGTGGTGCGACTTGATGCCATCACGAGATACGCCAATGACCTGATAGCCTTTGTTGGCGAATGCTTGTTTTAACTGACTAAAATCAACCGCCTGTACTGAACAGCCTTGTGTGTTGTCTTTTGGGTAAAAATACAAGATCAATCCTTGATTGTATTCTTGTAACCAATTTGGTAAGCTGATGGTGTGTTCATCATCGCCTACCACTAGATTGACCAGAAAAGTAGGTAGGGTGATATTTTCTTGAGTATTTTTCATGGATGATACTAAATGTTCTGTTGCTATAAAAGAAAAATAAGATTGAGATAAGGTGCTAGGTATAAAGTGCTAGGCTTTATCATCTTTCATTAAGGCATACCATTTTACCTAAAAAACTTGCAAAAGTCCGCATAATTTCTCCGTGTTTTTTCTAAATTTTTAAAAAATTATCTAAAATTACAAAAATCTATTCGTTAAAAATTGTAAAAAAACTCACCATCAAGTAAAATTAGTAAATTTTTTCTTCTTTATTGTTACTTTGGCAAACTCAATAGGCGTTTTATGTCTTTGCTTTCTTTTTTTAAAATCGAAGAGCGTGGCTCTTCTGTGCGTCAAGAGATCATTGCAGGCTTGACGACATTTTTGGCGATGGTGTACTCGGTCATCGTTGTTCCTAATATGCTGTCGCAAGCGGGCTTTCCTGCTGAGTCAGTATTCATTGCTGCTTGCTTGGTTGCAGGTCTTGGCTCAATTTTAATTGGTCTGTGGGCAAATGTGCCGATGGCGATTGGTTGTGCAATCAGCTTGACTGCCTTTACGGCGTTTAGTCTTGTTTTGGGTCAAGGTATTAGCATTCCTGTGGCATTGGGTGCGATATTCTTGATGGGTGTGGTGTTTACGCTGATTTCGGTAACGGGCATTCGTGCTTGGATTTTGAGAAATTTGCCAAGTGCCATCGCTCATGGTGCAGGTATTGGTATCGGTTTGTTTTTGCTACTCATTGCTGCTAATGGCGTGGGTTTGGTCATTAAAAATGATGCAGGCTTGCCTGTCAAGATGGGCGAATTTGCTTCATTCCCTGTGCTGATGTCATTGCTTGGTTTGGCTGCCATCATTGGTCTTGAACGCAAGCGAGTCAAGGGCAGTATTCTTTGGGTGATTATCGCCATCACGGCGATTGGGCTGATTATTGATCCGAATGTGCAATTTAGCGGCTCTATCTTTAAATTACCAGTGATTGATGGTGAGTCGCAGTTTTTCAATCTAGATATCATGGGTGCATTAAATGCGGTAGTGTTGCCTGCGGTATTTGCTTTAGTGATGACAGCGGTGTTTGATGCCACAGGTACGATTCGTGCGGTGGCAGGGCAGGCAGGCTTGATAGATAAAGATGGTCAAATCATCAATGGTGGCAAGGCATTGACTGCTGATTCGGTGTCAAGTATTTTCTCAGGTCTGTTTGGTACAGCACCTGCTGCTGTGTACATTGAATCGGCGGCAGGTACGGCAGTTGGTGGCAAGACGGGACTGACTGCTGTTGTGGTGGGTGCATTGTTCTTGCTTATGCTGTTTTTTGGTCCTTTGGCGTTCTTAGTGCCAAGCTATGCAACAGCACCTGCGTTGATGTATGTGGGTTTGCTTATGCTAAGCAATGTTTCAAAGCTTGACTTTGAAGACTTTGTGGGTGCGATGAGTGGCCTGGTTTGTGCAGTGTTCATTGTGCTAACAGCAAACATTGTAACTGGTATCATGCTTGGTTTTGCGTCATTGGTACTTGGACGCATCATTGCAGGCGAGTTTCATAAACTAAACATTGGTACAGTGATTATCGCTGTGGTATTGGTGGCGTTCTATGCGTTGGGTTATGCCATCTAGGCTGTATCCATCAAGCTGATCGCTTATTTTAAAAACACCGCTTAACGAAGGCGGTGTTTTTTATGTTTTAACAAGCACTTAAAATAACCCAATGTACAACTTGGTGTATTTTATGCCACAATATCATCAATCAGCTTGTTTAGGTAAGCATGAATCTTGGGCAGATTGTCATCAGATAGGTCATTTAACCAAGCCCCGTCAACTGCATGGCGGATGCTAGCAAGACGCACATCATCATCGGTATGGGCGTAGGTTTTTAGTTTGTGATTTAGCCAATTTGACCATAGTACAACAAGTTTGCTCTCGGCATTCATGGCACGAATCAAGCCTGCCCAGTCGCTAGATAGACCAATGCTATCATTGCAAAAAAATACATTCACATAAGCACGAGTAAACACACCTTTACTTTCGCCAAGCTGCTCAATCTCTTCTAAAATGGCGGTGTTTACTTGAGCGATGAATAGCTCAAATACAGAAGCAATCAGCATTTCTTTATTCTTAAAGTGATGAAACAACCCACCTTTACTTATCCCTGCCAAAGTGGCGACTTTTTGAATGGAAAGGTTGGCAATGCCATCTTCTAGCATGAGTGTCTTGGCGGCAATAAGTAGATTGTGCTTTAGTAGCTCAGGGTTGTTTTTGCGTTTTGTTTGGGTATTGTTAAATAAATCAAGTAATTGATTTTCCATGGTTTTCCTGTATTTTTGGGTGGCTAATCGTGAATGAATCATTGATTTTAAAAAGCCATTGGCTATTATGCTTATGATGAGCTGATACCATTTCGGTGGGTAAATTCGGTGCTTTTTTTGGATATAATAGCACGGTTAAGATGGTATAAAGCGGTAATGGACAGTTGTACAAGAAGCCAAAGTTTTTAAAAACCAACTGGTCGGTATTTTATTGAAAAGGTATAGAAAAGTTAATCATTAAATAAAATCAAAGATTAAAAAGCACCAAAGCCATAGGCAATCACTGTGGCTTTGGTGCTTTAAAAACAGTTAATCTACCGAGTGCCGATAGCGAGTAGGGTCGGCAATGCCTGCATGAGCAAAGCCCTGCTGGCGTAGTGCACAGCTGTCGCACATACCGCAGGCACGACCGTCATCATCTGCTTGATAGCAAGATACTGTTTTGGCATAATCCACGCCCAAAGACAGACCAAGCTCTAGGGTTTGAGATTTTGAGAGATACTGCAATGGGGCAAGGACGCTTAGATGATTGCCTGCACGCCCTGCAACGGTGGCAAGGTTTGCAAGGTTTTCAAATGCTTCGATAAAATCAGGGCGACAGTCAGGGTAGCCCGAAAAATCTACCGAACTGACGCCGATGACGATGTGATTTGCCTGCATGACCTCAGCTGCTGCCAGTGCATAAGATAAAAAAATGGTATTTCTGGCAGGTACATAAGTAATGGGTACGGCATTGGAGTGGGCGTCATAATCAGGCACGCTGATGTTTTGATCTGTTAAAGCAGAGCCACCAAGTTGAGCGATGTCAATATCAATAATGCGATGATCAACGCCTAGATTTTCGGTGATTTTTTTGGCAGCAATAAGTTCGCTAGAATGTCGTTGTCCATATCGAAAACTGATGGCGGTGATGCTTTTAAATTGTGATTTTGCCCAGTAAAGACAAGTGGTTGAATCAAGTCCGCCTGAGAATAGAACGATGGCGTGCTTATCTTGAAAATCGTTATTATCAATCGTGTTTTGCATACTGGTAAGGTGCTTTTGCTGATAAAAAGAAAGTAAAATTTTACCATAAAGTGCGGATTTTGGTAAGTATTTCATCTGCCTTATGTTACAATAGGTGTTTATTGCGAGTTGTTTATTAAAGATTAACAATGGTAGTTAAGAAAAATTATGGATATTGAACTGATTAAGATTATTTTGGCTTTTGTGGTGCTTATCAACCCTTTTAGTGCATTGGGGTTGTTTTTAAATATCACCAATGGTTACACCCCTAAAGACCGAAAGAAAGTCGCTCAAATTGCCTGCTTGACCATATTTGCGACTGTGGCATTCTTTGCATTCATGGGCGATCATCTGCTGAAATTTTTGGGGATTTCGGTGGGGTCGTTTCAGATTGCAGGTGGGATTTTGGTATTTTTGATTGCCATTAGCATGATGAATGGTGGCGGCAACCCTGTTAAGCCTGATGGCGATAGTATTAGTGTGCATAGCCCACTGGCGGCGATGGCGGTTGTGCCACTTGCCATTCCGATGATGATAGGACCTGGTGGGATTTCTACTGTGATTATCTATGCTGGTCAAATGCCATCGGTTTCACAAAAATTATCAATTGTAGGGGCAGGATTTTTGATTTCGGTGTTCTGCTATATTTCTTTGTTAACCTCGTCTAAGATTAGCCGATTTTTGGGTGATACAGGGCTTAGTATCATGAGTCGTGTGATGGGTATGCTCTTGGCAGCAGTGGCGGTTGAGATTGTCATTAGTGGTATCAAGGCGGTGTTGCCTGTGATTTATGCCGCCACCAGTTTGTGATAATCCATTGATAGGCTTGACAATTGACGAATTGTTTTTGCTTCTTGAATGAAGATGTTTTTAAATGAACGATGTCTTTTGCAAAAGATGAATGATGGTTGTGGAAATTGATATAGTTAAAATTACGCTGGCATTTGTGGTATTAATCAATCCAATTGGGGGCATTGATGCTGTTTTTGCATTTTACCAATGGTCATTCGGATAATGCTAAGAAAAAAGTGGCACGCACTGCTTGCTTGACCGTATTTATTACGATTTTGTTTTTTGTATTGCTTGGCGAGCTATTATTGCAGGTATTGGGCATTTCTTTAGGGTCATTTCGTATGGCGGGCGGTTTGTTGCTATTGCTGATTGCTCTTAATATGATGAGTGCTGGTAACAATCCTGCCAAGCCCCAAGAAAAAGATGTCGATGACGAGATCAGTGAACGAAGTCAAGTGGGCGGTCTTGCAAGCGTGGCAGTTGTGCCAATTGCCATTCCGATGATGATAGGTCCTGGTGGGATTTCTACTGTGATTATCTATGCTGCTGAGTATAACAGTCTTGCAGGTATTTTGATGATTTTGGCATCAGGACTTGCCATCAGTCTGTTTTGCTATGCATGCTTGATGGGGGCAGGGCGGATTAGTAAGGTGTTGGGTAATACAGGTCTTAATGTCATCAATCGTGTGATGAGTATTATTTTGGCGGCGTTGTCCATTGAGATTATGGTCAATGGTCTTAGAACGCTATTTCCACAACTTGGATAATTGCTCTGTTAATGGGTTGATAACAAAAAAGCGAATGAATTCATTCGCTTTTTTGTTATCTGGCATCAGTTGGTTAATCAAACTGGTAGATAATTTTGGTGATAAAAACTTGTATCAAAATATCAATGATGGGTTAGATACTAGATAATAGCTTGGCTAGAGCATCGCCAGCATTATCGGTTTTCATAAACTGCTCGCCAATTAAGAAATGGTGAATGCGGTTATTTTGCATAAGATGAATGTCATCTGCATCATTAATGCCACTTTCACTCACCACTAACGCATCATCACCAAGCACCTCAAACAAACGCTCGCACAGGCGAATACTGTGTGCTAAATCCACTTTAAAAGTATTTAAATCTCGGTTGTTGATACCATAGATATTATGCTTGCTTTTGGGAAGTTTTAAGGCACGCTCAAGCTCATCTTGAGTGTGAATCTCAATCAATACATCCATGCCCAATTCAATGGCAAGTGCGTGCAGGCGAAACACTGTTTCATCATCAAGGCATGTCATGATGAGTAAAATGCAATCTGCTCCTAAGGCACGAGATTCGTAGATGTGATAGTCGTCCACCATAAAATCTTTACGAAGCACAGGTAATGCGCAGGCATCTTTGGCGGCTTTCATGTAGTTGTCATGACCCAAAAAGTACTCACGGTCGGTCAGAACCGATAGGCAGGTAGCACCTGCTTTGGCATAATCTTGAGCAATGGCAGTGGGGTCAAAATTTTGGCAGATAATGCCCTTTGATGGGCTAGCCTTTTTGATTTCGCTGATGACGCCGATGTTGCCACGCTTGGTATCAATGGCACGCAAGGCATCAGCAAAACCCCTTGGTGTATCTTTGTTTTGATGAATGATGTCAAGCAGGGCTTCTTGACTAAGTTGTTGTTTTGCATTGATGATTTCTTGGTGCTTTGTTGCGACTATTTTTTGTAGAATGCTTGGTGTGTTTGGGTGAGTCATGGCGTCTTCCGATGATATTGTTAAGATGGCGAAGTCTTGTTTATTTAGGGTAAATGTCAGTTAGGTGGATTTTAGCGATTGAGTAAAAGCGGCGAATTTTTGTAATTTTTGGTAGCCTTGACCATGATTGATGAGCTGTTTGGCAAGCTCAACCCCATGTCTTAAGCTATCGGCCTTGCCTGCCACATAAATTGCCGCCCCTGCATTAAAGGCGATGATGTCTTGAGCTTTTTTGATGCGTGCGTCATCTGATGTACCCTGTAGGGCTTGTTTTATTAGAGACAAACTGTCTTCTGGGGAGCTAACGGTCAATCCTTCTAAAGATTGTGTGGCTAAATTAACATCATCAGGTCGAACAATATAATCGGTGATAACCCCATCTTTTAGTTCGCTAACAAAGTTATCACCTGCCAAGCTAAATTCATCTAAACCATCGGTAGAATGCACCACGATGACATGGCGACTGCCTAAGTTTTTTAGGACCTGTGCCAATGGGTGGCATAAAGATTTATCAAACACACCGATGACCGAATTGACCACGCCAGCTGGGTTGGTCAGTGGACCTAATACATTAAAGATAGTGCGTGCCTTTAATTGGGCTCTGACACCGATGGCGTGCTTCATTGCCTTATGGTGATTGGGAGCGAATAAAAAACCCAGTTGTTGTTCATGAAGGCAGGCGTGGATTTGCTGATTATCTAAATCTAAGCGAACTCCTGCCGATTGTAATAAATCTGAAGAACCTGATTTGGTAGAAACGCCACGATTGCCATGTTTGGCAACAATAGCACCGCTTGATGCGACCACAAAAGCAGCAGCGGTTGAGACATTAAAGAGACTTGCTCCATCGCCACCTGTACCGACAATATCCACCACACCAGTCAAATCATCAAGCACCACCTTATCTGCCAGTTGTCGCATGACATCAGCAGCAACACTGATTTCGTTAATGCTCTCACCTTTAAGACGCAGAGCAATCAAAATCGCTCCCATCAAGGCATCAGGACAGCGTCCATGCATGATGGCAAGCATGACCGCACGCATGGTAGTGGCATCTAGGTCTTGATGTTTTAATAATTGATTAAGGCTTTGGCTTAAAAAACTGTGAATCTCATCATCGTCAAGTAAGTGGATGTTATCAAGTGTAATCATGTCAATCCTTGCAGGTTGGTTTGGTTGGTGGCTATAGGTGGCTGATTGCAATTAACTTAAGCAACCTGAGGTAGGGCGTTGTGTTCTAATTTTGATAGTCCATGCCGTGCCAAAAAGTTATTAAAAATGCGATAGCCATGTTCACTTAAGATGGATTCTGGGTGAAATTGTACGCCTTCTACTGCTAGTGTTTTGTGTCGTACGCCCATGATTTCTTCAATGTTGCCATCGGTGTTTTTTGTCCATGCAGTCAGCTCTAGGCAGTCAGGCAGGGTATTTTTATCAATCACAAGTGAATGATAGCGAATGGCATTAAACGGGCTAGGTAGTCCCTCAAAAACGCCTGTGTTGTGATGATGAATGGGGGAGAGTCTGCCGTGCATGACCTCACCTGCTCGCACGACTTGACCACCAAAGGCTTGCCCGATTGCTTGATGACCTAAGCATACGCCCAAGATGGGGATTTCGCCTGATAGTTCATTTAAGATGGGCAAGGTAACACCTGCTTCTGTTGGACTACAAGGACCAGGGCCTAAGATGATGGCTTTGGGGGCGAGTGTGCGGATTTCATCAAGCGTGGTTTCGTTATTACGAAGTACTTGGATATTTTGTTGCAATTCGCCAAAATATTGCACAATATTGTAGGTAAAGCTGCAGTAGTTATCAATCATTAAAAGCATTTTATGTCCTTGTGCGTATTTTGATTATTAAGATGAAGTGATGAATATCTAATCGTGGATATGGGTGGTATTTTAACATTATTTTGACATCTGTCAAAGCAACAACGGCAGTGGTGTTTATGTCGCTACTGATGACAACACCGATGCACTGAGATTTTCGCTTTAGGTGATTTAAATATTCTACTCCATATGCCATAACAATACCAATACATGCTGTCTGTTCGGTGGTGGCTGTGATGGGCTTTTCTGATCAGACAGTGGGAGAAAAAATAGACTAATTTTGTGAGTAAATAGAGGTTTATCGCTATATTTTGGGTTATTTTTTCGGCGGAGATTTGATAGATAAAATCAAATTTTCCCAAAATTATGCTATAATGCTAAGTTAATTTTAAAAAATTTTAAAGAGAAACTCATGCGTTTTATTGATGAAGCTGTAATCAGTGTAAAGGCGGGCGATGGTGGCAATGGTATCGTCAGCTTTCGCCGTGAAAAATTCATCCCAAAAGGTGGTCCTGATGGCGGAGATGGCGGTAAGGGCGGCAGTGTTTATGTCGTTGCTGATGACAACACCAATACGCTGGTAGATTTTCGCTATACTCGTAAATTTGAAGCCAAGCGAGGCGAAAATGGTCGCTCAAAAAACTGCTCTGGCAAAGGTGCAGATGACATTTATCTAAAAGTGCCAGTTGGCACAACCATCATTGACACCGACCTTGATGTGGTGATTGGTGATTTGACAGAAGTTGGGCAGATGGTATTGGTTGCCAAAGGTGGTGATGGCGGTTTTGGCAACACTCGTTTTAAGACCTCCACCAACCAAGCCCCTAGAAAAGCCATTCCAGGTTTTACTGGGGAAGCTAAGAATATCAAATTAGAACTAAAAGTTGTGGCGGATGTGGGTTTGATTGGATTGCCCAATGCTGGAAAATCCACCTTTATCCGCCAAGTGTCATCAGCTCGCCCTAAGGTTGCTGATTACCCATTTACTACGCTTGTGCCTAATTTGGGCGTGGTGGATGTTGGCACGCACCAATCTTTTGTGATGGCAGATATTCCAGGCTTGATCGCAGGGGCATCTGATGGAGCAGGACTTGGTATTCGTTTTTTAAAGCATGTTGCTCGTACTCGCAGATTGCTACATATTGTAGATGTCAAGCCTATTGATGGCTCTGATCCTGTGGATAACGCCAAAATCATTTTGCATGAGCTTGAAAAATTTTCAAAAAGCCTTAGTGAATTACCACAAATTTTGGTGTTAAATAAAATTGACCAATTAGATGATGGCGAGGTGAATGATGTGTGCGAGCACATCATCAAAGAGCTAGACTGGCAGGGTGAGTTTTTTTGCACTTCAACCATCAGTGGACAAGGTGTTGATGAGATTAAATATCACCTGATGAGCGAAATTGAGGCAGAACAAGAACGAGAAGCGGAAGATGGTGATTTTGCCAAAGCACAAGCTGAACGCTTTGCTCGTCTAGAAGAAGAGGTTCGTCACAATACCGAAATCCAAAAAGAGGCTTATCGTGCCCGCCGTAAAGCCGAGCGAGAAGGCTTGTCGGATGACGATGATGATTGGAATGATGACGATTATGATGTGGCGGTGGAATACGCTCCTTATTAATCAAGGGTTTTGTTGGCAATATTGAGAGAGTTTTATGAATAATCAACCAAAGCGTATTGTCATTAAAATCGGTTCGTCTTTATTGACGAATAATGGTCGTGGGCTTGACCGCACTGCCATTTATGAGTGGGCAAGGCAAATCGCCACAATCCACGCTCGTGGCATTGAGGTGATACTGGTTTCTAGCGGAGCAGTTGCTGAAGGGGTGGTTCGGATGAACTTGCCTGAACGCCCCAAAAAACTGTCCGCCTTGCAGGCTTGTGCGTCTATTGGGCAAATGGGGCTGATTGAGACATGGTGGCAGGCTCTTATCCAAAAAGGCGTGCAGTCATCACAGATTTTGCTTACTCATGATGATTTGGCTCATCGTTCTCGTTATCTAAATATTAGCCAAACTTTAAGCCAGCTGATTGAGTGGCGTGTCGTGCCTGTTATCAATGAAAATGATACGGTAAGTTTTGGTGAGATAAAATTTGGGGATAATGATACTTTAGGGGCGATGAGTGCCACGCTGGTGGGGGCGGATTTATACATCATCTTGACTGACCAAGAGGGTGTATTTACCGATAATCCACGCACCAACCCCAATGCTACGCTCATACAAAACGAACGAGCCATGGCGGATTATTTGCTTGATGTGGCAGGTGATGGCGGTAAATGGGGTAGTGGTGGTATGCTAACCAAAATCCGTGCAGGTAGATTGGCCGCAATGGCAAACTGTCCAACCATCATCGCTAATGGCAAGGTAGAAAATGTCATCACAAGATTGGTGGACGGCGAATCTATTGGCACACGACTGACCACCGATCATGCCGACCGCCTGATTGCAAAAAAACAATGGCTTGCTACCCACATTCGTATGGTGGGTACGCTCGTGATTGATGATGGGGCGATGAATGCCATTACCGAGCAAGGAAAATCTTTGCTTCCTGTGGGTGTTGTGGAGGTTCAAGGCGATTTTGATGCAGGTGATGTGGTGGAAATTGTCAATACCCAAAAAGTGCGTTTAGCGGTGGGGCAAGTAGGTTTTGGTAGCAAAGATGCCAAAGCCATCATTCAAAAGCACACCGATGAAGTTGTACGAATTTTGAATTTAAATAATGACAAAGTCATTATGGTGCATCGTGATGACATGGCGGTTCTTTGATGATACGCTAAGTGTTTATTTTATACATCTTAAATCATTTGATTTCAATAATTTGATGGATATTTTATGACAAATAATAATTTCCCAACTCTAAAAAATGATCGACTATTAAGAGCATTGCGTTTTGAAGAGGTGGATACTACACCTGTTTGGATGATGCGTCAGGCAGGGCGTTATCTACCAGAATATAAGGCAACTCGTGCTGAAGCAGGTGACTTTTTGAGCTTGTGCAAAGACACGGCTCGTGCTACTGAAGTAACTTTACAACCTTTGCGTCGTTTTGAGTTGGATGCGGCAATTTTATTTAGTGATATTTTGACTGTACCTGATGCTTTAGATTTGGGTCTGTACTTTGAAGCAGGCGAGGGTCCTAGATTTCAAAAAACCATCCGCACCGAAGCTGATATAGCTAACCTACCTAAGCTAAACATGGCAGATCTAAGCTATGTTACTGATGCGGTAACGAGTATTCGTCATGCTTTGGGTGGGCAAGTGCCATTATTTGGTTTTAGTGGTTCGCCTTGGACGCTGGCGACTTATATGATAGAAGGTGGTGGTTCAAAAGAATATCGCCATGCCAAAGAAATGATGTATGCACGCCCAGAGTTGTTGCACGCATTATTGGATAAAATCGCTGATGCAGTAGCTGAGTATTTGGGTGCTCAGATTGTTGCAGGGGCGAACCTTGTGCAGATTTTTGATAGTTGGGGTGGGGCGTTAGGTCATCGCCAGTTTATTGAATTTAGCCATCAATATAACCGCCGTATCATCGATGTCCTAAAAGCTAAATATCCTGATGTACCTGTGGTTATGTTTACCAAAGGTGGCGGTTTATGGGTTGATGTGCAAGCAGATAGCAAGGCAGATGCGTTAGGTTTTGACTGGACCATGCCATTAGATAAGGCTCGTGTGGCATTGGGTCGTACCAAGGCGATTCAAGGCAATCTAGACCCTGCTACCCTATACGGAACGCCTGAGAGTATCCGCCAAGCGGTGCAACATATGCTAAGCGATGTCTATGGTAGCGGTATCCATACAGGTTATGTAGCGAACTTTGGCCATGGTATCACTCAGTGGGCAAATCCAGATCATGCCAAAGTATTTGTTGATGCGGTGCATGAATTTCAACTGTAAAGCATTAACTGCATTATAATAAAAAAACCGACCGAGTGGACGGTTTTTTTATTGGGTGAGTGGCTGTACCAATTATTTGATGGTTGTCTATCCAAATTAGTCTTGATGAGCAACAAAAAATTCTGTTTCTGTGCAGATGCCCAAAAACAGAATTTTCTATAAAGCATTATTTTATAAGCAATCTTATGCCAATCAAAAATACTTGATTACTACTTAACAGGTTTGATATTAAGTGGCTTGTCATCAGAACGCCAAATATAGTAACCACCTTCATTGATGATTTTGATTTGATTGGCGATTTGAGCGTTGTCAGGATGCTTGGCTTGCAATGCCTTTAGTCGTGACAAGGCAGCATCTTTTTTGTCATTTAATAGGTCTGCTTGAGCAAGGCTTTGCTCTGCTTCAATGTAGCCTAGCGAGACTGATTTGTCTAGATATTTTTTACCTTCATTAAAACCACCTGCTTCACTAATCATCATGCCCAACAGAAAATTGGCTTCAGGGTGGTTTGGTTTTAGACGCAAGGCCTTTTGCATATGATTTGATGCGCGCACAGAATAGTCGGTGCCGACATTTAGGTTGCGAGCGATGCCGTTTAGTTTGGCGGCACGCAAGACAATATCAAAAGATGCGTCCGAAGCATTGGCAAAAGGTTCAATCCAGTCTGACAAGTGTTTGACATTTTGAGTGGCTAGATATTCGGCGGTTACCGTTGGGAAACTTGGCGGATAGTGGCGTGCATTTGGTGAGACTGTTGCAATAAACTCATCCATCAAGGTGGTATCCATTAGGATATTACCTGCTTGATTGGCAGGGGTTAATACCGTTGGGACATTTTGAATGTTGGATATGGTTGCTGCTGGTGTGGGCAGACCTGCAATGGGGGTGGCTAGAAGATTGGCGGCGTTGTTATTGATGATGGTGGTGGTAATCTCACTACGCATTTGTGGGGCTAGCGGAGAGATTGTACCTGCGGTTAGCTCTTGAATGGTTGGTGCTGAGGTGGTTTTTGAGGTTTTTTTATTGGTTTTGGATTTGGCTGAAGGTTTTGCTTTTGCAGATGTTTTGGTGGTGGTTGTTTTGGTATTTTTTGGGGCTGCGTGAACAGTTGCACTGCTTAGACCCAGTATGCTTAGGCTAAGTGCTAATACGGTAAGTTTTTTCATGATAAGTTCCTTAAATACAACTTTGATATCAAGTGGAATATTTTTTTAATGATAACAGATTTATCTTAATGGGTTGATAGATTTTTTCAAGTATTTGGTCGCAAAATGTTGCGTTGTTGTAACATTAGTACTAACAATCACAAATATCGCAATGTACTTGTGTTATCATCATTCATGACCATGGTGTGGCGATACTTCATGAGTTTGCGATATAAGCATATGCCAAACAAGGCGTTTAGTATCCCTGAGACAAAAAACAGCATGGGTAAACTCAACCCTAGTTGAGATAACATGATGATGGAAAAAATTGCTGAGCCAACCATAAAGATGGCATTAAAAATATTATTTGTCCCTACGATTCTTGAGCGATGGCTGATGGGGGCGTAAGCCTGCATGAATGCGTACATCGGCACGATATACACGCCACCAAAAAACCCCAAACAAAACAAATCGGCAAATACTCGCCATGCCCCTTGTACGCCAAATATTGAGCTGATGTCATGTATGCTACCACTGGATATATTGATGGCTGATAATGAAAAATACAAATCAATGGCAAATAGACTAAGTCCAATCATACCAAAGGGCAGTAGCTTTAGACTGACTTGATTTTTGGTCAAGGTTTTGCATAGCAAAGAGCCTAAAGAAACCCCAACAGAAAACAGTATTAACAGCAAAATCACCACTGATTCATCACTATGTAAAATCATCTTGCTAAGTTCAGGCATCTGGGTTAAAAAAGTCGCTCCATAGAACCAAAACCAACTATTGCCAATAATGACAAAAAACAATAAAGGCAGTGAATATAAGTACTTGATGAGTGAAAAACTGGTGCTAAAGATATTCCAATTGATTGCTAAATCTGTGGTACGAGCAGGCGTATAAGGTAAAAATTTAGCAGAGATATATCCTAAAATAGCAACAATGAGAGTAACACCAATCAGCCATATATTGGCGTGATTTAGCTGTGTGAGTAGACCTGCTACTATCATGCCTATTAAGATGGCAAGGCTAGTACCTGTTTGGAACAATCCATTGGCTCCGACCAATTCGTTTTTGTGCATGACTTCTGGTAGGTAGGCGTATTTAACTGGACCAAAAAAAGTGGATTGTGCACCCATTAAAAATAACGCCAAAAATAGCAACCAATACAGCTCAAACCAAAAACCAATCGCTGCAATCGCCATGATGATGATTTCTAGTAGCTTGATGCTTTGTGTTAGCATGGATTTTTCGTATTTGTCAGCGATTTGTCCTGCTAATGCCGAGAATAAAAAATAAGGTAGAATAAAAAGCAGTGCCGCCAAATTATTCAGTTGGCTGATTTTCATGCCCATTTTGGTCGCAGCGGTATAGGTTAATATTAAAATAAGAGCCTGTTTAAAGATATTGTCATTAAATGCCCCTAAAAATTGGGTAAAAAACATTGCACTAAAATGACGACGCTTAAAAAGGGAGAATTGTGATGCCATAAATAAAGGATTGTTAATATGAATTAGTTTGTTATAATAGCAGGTATTTTTATTTTAGTGTTTATTTTATATTATATATTTATTGTATTATCTTTTTAAAAGAATTGGTGTTTTTGGTGGGCGGTGGCATGAAAAAGCGGTTGCAGGCAGATGATAAAATAACTCAAGGCGGTCAGGGTAGATTGTTACGCACCACTCTATCTTTAGCGATGCTTGGTCTGTCGTACGAAGCGTGGGCAAGCAAGGACACCCAAGATGTGCTGCCAAACTCCACGCCCATTGCTGATATTTATGATGATAGCATATCTAAAACCTTAAAAGATGGTAAATCTTTACTGAATGAGCAAATCGAGCAGTCCGCCCAAAGCATCGCTGATATATCGTTGTATACCCCAGCCCAAATCCAAGCACGATTAGAAAATGCCGCCCAAGAAAACCCACTATTGGTGGCACAAGCAGAAGCCGATTTCATCTCACGCCTTGATGATGATAAAACACCTGTCGGTCTTGATGTGGATAGTATTACTAAGATTCCCACTCCAGATACCTTACAAACTCTTGGATTGACAACAGAAGATGGACAAAGTGTTGGCATTGACCCAAGAGCCTATATCCCACAAAGACAGCCTCAGCTTGATGACGCCATGCAAGTGGTGATAGAAGAAGATGAGATTAAACAACCTAATATTGTAAAACGACTATATAGCAGGCTGTTCAATGATGGTGTAGAGGCGGTAGTACGCCTTGATACTGAGTTTTATCATAGCCAAAATCACAGTCTGCAAACACCCATCAAGCTAAAAAAAGGCGAACTAAAACAAGAGCCGTTTGCTAACATTAAGGCCGCCCTTGAAGACATAACCGCCGAGAGCGTCAGAGATTTTAATAGTGCCTTGCCACGCCTAAGGCAGACAGTACAGTCAGCAGCAAGAGCGGTGGGCTACTATGAAGTGGATTTTGGCATCACCAAGAGAGAAGTTGGCAAAGTTGCTGTGATTATCCACGAGCTTGGTGAGCCAGTACGCATTGCATCTCAAGTATTAGAAGTGCGTGGTGAAGGAGTAAAAAACCCTGCCTATCAAAAAGCGACCGAAAAAGCCAATCTATCCTTTGATGACACCTTTCATCATGGTCATTACGAAGCGGCAAAAGGTGCTATTACCGAAGTGAGTGCTGAACAGGGTTATTTTGATGGTAGGTGGCTGAGTAACTCAGCAGATGTCATCTTGCCAGATAATCTGGCTGATGTGAACTTAATCTATGATAGTGGTGAGCAGTATGAGTTTGATGAGGTGGTGTTTTTCACTTTTGATGAAGAAACCAAGCAATTAACCACCGACCCTAGCAAACTGCCTGTCAAAGCTGAACTACTAAAAAAGCTGGTAACTTTTAAGATGGGTGATGCCTATAATCGTACAGCTGTGCGTAACTTAAGCAACAATCTGCTAGCAACTGGTTATTTTAATGCAGTGAATACTGAGCTTGTACTACCTACCGCCAATTCTGCTAGTACGGATGACGACCAAAATATCTCCCTTGAGGCTGAAAGTGGCGAAGTGGGACAAAGCGAGCTTGTGGATATGGGAGATGGCGTTGTATTAGAGGTTTCTCCAATTGAGTTTACCGCTTCACAGGTAGTCCAAGATAAGCTGGCGTTAGTTACTCAAAAGGCAGAAAGGCTATATAGTATGCCTGAGGATAGGTTATTGGTTACAGACACGCATAGGCAATCAAAAAGTATCTTGGGGCGGATTAGTGATGCGGTGAGTAGTGTGGCAAAGATGATTTTGCCTGATGAGAGTCGTGATGTGGCAGATTCTTTTCAAGGAGCAGGCATACCAACGCTTGCTCATCGAAAAACCCCACAGCAAGTACACACTGATAAAAAAGTACCACTTTATATCTTTGTGGGTAGTGATAAGCCTCGTGATGCCCAAATCGGTTTAGGTTGGGGTTCAGATGGTGGTGCTAGCTTGATTGCTAAGTTTGAGCATAATCTCATCAATAAAGATGGGTATCAAGCAGGGGCGGATGTGCGTTTATCCCAAGAGAAAAAAGGGGTTGGGCTGTATGTTACCAGACCTTTGACCCACCCATTAAACGACAAACTGCGTGCGTCACTAAGCTATAATGAAGAAGTGGTTGGTGGCAGTGTAGGGACTTTTGATTTGCGTGCTAAGACATTGCAACAGAGTATCAGTCGCAATATCATTAATGAATCAGGTTGGAATAGGAGCTACTCTCTTCGTTATCGTTTAGATGGGCTTGAGACGGGCGTGCCGATTGGTCTGTGGTCGGATTTACCGGTGAGATTTATTGATGGCAAGCCAAGACAGGAGGCATTGTTGGCAGGTTATGCCATCAATAAAAACACCTTTGACAATCCTGTCAATCCAATGCGTGGTTACAGTCAAAACTATTCGGTTGAAGTGGGTGCAAAAGGACTGGTTACAGATACAAACATGGCGATTGTGCGAGCAGGCGTGGGCGGTATTTATAGCTTTGGGGATAATGCTTATGGCAAAGACCGTGCCCATCAGCTGATTGGTAGTCTCAATGCGGGCTATCTATGGGCAAA
Organism: Moraxella sp. E33BD; assembly: GCF_041807865.1. Taxonomy (NCBI): domain Bacteria; kingdom Pseudomonadati; phylum Pseudomonadota; class Gammaproteobacteria; order Moraxellales; family Moraxellaceae; genus Moraxella; species Moraxella sp. E33BD. The sequence goes on from NZ_JBGTZD010000004.1 coordinate 44,657, forward strand.
TGACTTTGAGTCTGTACCTTATAAACTTAGGTTTTTTGCGGGGGGTGATCACAGCATTCGTGGCTATAGCTACGAAAGTTTATCTCCCATCTCGGATAAGGGTTATTTGACAGGTGGTCAGGCGTTGGCAGTGGCAAGTGGTGAGTACAACTATGAAGTAATGAATGGTCTTAGGTTGGCTGCATTTGCCGATGTTGGTAATGCTTATGATAAGAATTTTAGCAATGCAACCAAGATTGGTGCTGGGGTCGGTGTGCGTTGGGCGTCTCCTGTGGGTCAGGTGCGTGTTGATGTAGCGACAGGAGTGGGTGAAAAAGGCAATCCAATTAAGCTACACTTCTTTATTGGTACGCCGTTTTAATTGAGCTGTGTGTTTTAACTTTTGTGATAGTAATATAATATTTGATAAATTTTTGATAATTTTGCCATGACTGATAATTTTTCTCATCAATCCAATAGTGATACAACAACAAATCATGCCGACGCTTTAAAATCGTCTGTGCAAAATTCTCATGGTCAAAATCCAACCGAGCAATTAGGCAGTCACCCAAATCAGCCTAATAATGGCTCAAACCATCAATCAAATAACAAGCCAAAATGGCTCATTTATCTGATTCGTGCCATTGTTACATTACTTGTTGCAATGGTATTGATGTTTGTCATCTTATTTTATGCGATGGGAACACAATCAGGCACCAAGTTTTTATTAGAAAAAATTGCCCTAGAAACTGGCACTAGCCTAAAGTATTCTGAAGGTAATCTAAGGCAGGGTGTGTGGGTGTCTGATATTGTCATTGCTCATGGCGAAGATATGCAGATTCAGATTGATCGTGCCTATGTTCAGTTAGGCTTTCGTGCGGTGTTGGCACGCCAAGTGCATTTGGTGAACAGCCAGATTGACACTTTGCAGGTTGTCAATAAACAGCCACCAACAGACGAGCCTTTTGATTATGCTACCATTGATTTGCCTGTTGCGTTAAAACTTGAAAATACTCAAGTTAAGCACATTGTTTATCATCAAGCTACCAAAGAGTCTATTTATTTACATGACATTCGCATCAATGATGGTCTGTGGACAGGCACCAAAATTAAGCTTAATGGAGCGGCAATCCGCTACGATGACAGCGTAACGGTCAGTAATATTGATGGTCAAATTGAGCTGACTGGTGATTATCCACTGAATGTATCAGCAGATGTGGAAGTGCAGGCGATTAAAAACGCTTATTTTGGTGTGTTGAACACCCATGCTACAGGTACGCTAAAACGAACGGTTGGAACGTTGACCTCCAAATATCATGGTTATGACATTCAAGGGGAGTTTATTGCACAAGGTCTAGATGAGAATTCGCCATTTAGTGCTAAGATTGGCTTTGATAAAGTGGTCTTGCCTTATGCGACCGAACAAAGCATTACTTTAACAGATGGCGTCATCACCGCCGATGGGGTCATCAGCGATATTGAACTTAGAATCAATACAGACTTATCGGCTAAAGACATACCGTCTGGTCGTTATCGTGGTCGTGGTGTGGTGCGTGATGGTGGCATGGCGATTCCGTTTTTGCGTGCTGACACACCAAGTGGTGCATTGACCGCCAAAGCTGATATGTCATGGAAAGATGAGTTTGAGTTGCACGCTACTTTAACGGGTAATAACTACAAGATTCGTGAAATTATACCCAGTGAATACCAAGACTATCAAGCGTATCTGCCAAAGACCTTGACGGGTGATTTGAGCATTGATTATTTTTATTTAGATGAAGATGGCAAGACTCGTTTTGACTTTGATTTAAATCAAAAAGATGGCGAGCAGATACAAGTTTCATTAAGTCAATCTCAAGATATACCTAATGCCCCTTGGAAAATTCATGCCGATTGGCAAAACCTGATTCGCCAAGATGTGCCAAATTTAGGCAATATTCGCTCACCACAAGGCATGGCAGATATCCGTTTAGAAAAAGGGCGGGTTTTTATTGATGTACAAGGACGCATCAATGAGCTGTCTGTCGCCCCTATGGGGGATTATACGGTCAAAGCAAGGATTGATGGGGGCGAACGCATCCATTTAAGTAATTTTGTCTATGATGGAGCAATGGGCAATTTGTCAGGGGCTGGCTATGTTGAGCTTGCTAGCACCCAAAAACCACTATCATGGCAGATAGATGCCAAGACCACTGGACTGTTACCCAATGCTTATTTTGATGAGCCAAATAAAACACCACTTCAAAGCATCGTAGGTACACTAAAAGCATCAGGCAGAATGCGTCAAGATCCTAAGCGTAAAGGACTAAGCACTCATGATGTCAATATTGAGCAGTCGGATTTGACCGCCAAACTTAATGATGGGCAGATGGTTGCTATTGCAGGCTTGGGTCGTGCCAGTGTGCGTGTGTCTGATGGCGAGCTGAGTCATTTTGATGCGTTGTTTGATGGCAAAGTAAATCAGTCTTTTGTGCCGAGTATGACACAGACGGCGCTTAACACGCATATCTCTGGCAACCTTAAAGCCATTGATATTCATAAACTTCACGCCAGTTCAAATGCAGGTCAGGTCAAGTTATCAGGCAAGGTCGGTCTTGATGATGGCGTCAGTTGGGATGTCTTGGCGGATTTAGATGAGCTTGATACACATCATTTCAACCAAGAAAATCTGAATGCTGTGATAACAGGTAGGTTAAATAGCACAGGACACTACAATAATGAGCAGCTGTCTAATGTGGCGGTGCGATTTGATGGTGAGGTAGGTCATGACAAGTTGCCTAAGGGTCGCTTTAATATAGATGTTGCTGGCGAGGGGCAAAAATATCATATCAATAGGCTTGCTTATCATGGGGTGGCAGGCGAGTTTGATGCCAAAGGATATTTGGATATCACGCATGGCTATTCTTGGGATATGATGGCGAATATGAACCACTTTGATCTTGGGGCATTCTTTAAAGAAGTGCCAAGTGATTTGACAGGAAGTGTGGCGGTGCGTGGGGATTGGCAGGAGCATCAGCAGACCATCTATGTTGATAAGCTAGACCTTGTGGGCATGGTACGAAATCAGCCTTTTGATGCCAAAGGATCTTTATCGGCTGAACTGTCTTTGCCTAAGGATTTAAAGGCGTATTTTGGACAACTAAAAACCCAAACCCCTAAAAATATTGATGAAATCCTAGTTCTAAGAGGGCAAATTGATAGTCGTGCTAAGATGGCACAAAATATCATCAAACGCTTAGATGCCAATCAGCTTGATGTACGCTGGGGTGAGAATGGTATTCGTCTAGATGGCGACAAATCCAACCTGACCACTACTATTTCTATCACGGATTTAAGCCAGATTTTACCAGATGCTCAAGGAGCGATTAAAGGCGGTATCATTTTGATGGATGATGGCAACTCTTTGCCAACTTTGTACATTGATGTGTCGGCAGGTGGTGTGCGTACAGCCAATGTGGTTATTCAAGAGGCAAGGGCATTGGGCAGGATTATCAATCTTGGCAGTGCCGACAGTCAGCTACTTATTGATGTTAAAGATATCATTGCAATGGGTCGTGTGGTGAAGTCTGCTCGTCTTGATTTTTATGGACAAGAACAGAATCATACGCTTGCTATTAGTACGCAATCTGCCCAAAACCAAGTGAATGCTAAAATTGAAGGCAGTCTTGATAGAGCAAGTGGTCGCTATCGTGGTGTGCTAAGTAATGGGGCATTGCATAGTAAGTTTGGCATACTGACTCAAAAACAGCCAACCGAATTTAGCTACGGCATTAATGATAAGAGTATCTCGGTGGCGGCTCATTGTTGGCAGTCAATGGGGCATAACCACGAACAACAAGGTTCGCTGTGCTTGCAAGATACGCTTCACTATACTCAGACGGCAGGCAGTGTTAATTTGGTGGTGCAAAATCTCAATACTTCGGTATTTTCAGCGGTGCTACCTAGCGACATTCATTGGCAATCGGTATTAAGCGGTAAAATACAAGCAGACTGGCAGCAGGGCGATAAGCCAAGCGTTAATGCTGTTTTGTATTCAGACAATGGGCGTGTGGGACTTGACCAAGATGGTGCTTATGTTGAGATGCCTTATGAGCGAGTATCTGTCATTGCCCAAAGTGTTGCTGATGGGTTAAAGCTGCGTGCTGATGTGGCAGGGGTGGCAGCTCGTGGTTATGCTGATGTGATTGTTGATCCTTATGGTGAGAATAAGCCCATCTCTGGAGCATTGCTTATTAATGACATCAATCTTGCGGTGTTGCGTCCATTCTTTCCGAATATTCAGCGTCTGTCTGGCATTGCCAACATTGGTGGTGGTCTGGGTGGTACGCTTACACAACCACTGTTTTATGGTAATGCTCATCTGTCTGATGCGAATTTGGCGTTGGTCGGTGTACCGCTTAGCCTATCTAGCATAAATGCCAATATGCAGGTGCGTGGCACGAATGCACAGCTGTTGGGTGAGTTTATGGCAGGCTCAGGCAAAGGCGAACTAAAGGGTGAGTTGGACTGGTCAAAGACCTTGCAAGCTCATATGAGAGTACGAGGCGAGAATCTTGAACTCAATCAACCACCCCTTTTGACCGCCAAAGCGACACCAGATATTGAAATCATCGCTCGACCTTCTGAAAGATATGTCCAGATTCAAGGTGTGGTATCTGTACCATCTGCCATCATCAGACCGCCAGAGTCAACCGCCAGTATCGTGAGTGAATCGAGTGATGTTACTGTGCTTGACCGCCGTGCGACAGGTGATATTGAGCAGGTATTAGCCGTTGTTGAGCCTTGGGATATCAATGCTGACATCGGCTTGGATTTGGGAGATGATGTGGTATTTCGTGGCTTGGGAGCAAAACTTCCTTTAGCGGGGGCGTTGCATCTTACTCAGTCAGGACAGGGGCGAATGCGTGCCAAAGGTGTTATTCAGGTATCTGAGCGTACAAAGATTGATGGCATTGGGCAAAATCTTGAACTTAACTATGCTCAGGTTCGCTTTAACGGAGATGTGCTAAACCCACGCCTATCTATTGAAGGTGAAAAACAAATTGAAGGTCAGACGGTGGGTGTGCGTGTTAAAGGCACAATCAGCAGTCCTGAAATCACGGTATTTAATGACGCAGGTCTGACCGAACAGCAGGCAATGAATGCTTTGGTAACAGGGCGTATCACAGAATCGGCAGACAGCCAAATCTCCGAACAAGGTTTTCGCTCAAAAGTAACCAACAGTCTAGCGGCGGCCGGTTTAAGCTTAGGGCTGACTGGCACAAGAAATATCACCAATCAAATCGGTCAAGCATTTGGACTTGAGAGCTTAACCATTGATGCGTCAGGTAGCTCAAATGACACCATCGTGAGTGTAACCGGTCATCTTAGCCCTGATTTGTATATTCGCTATGGCGTGGGTCTGTTTAATGCCGAGTCTGAGTTGTCCATGCGATATCAGCTGACCCGTCGTATTTATATTGAGGCGGTCAGTGCTGCACAAAACACGGTTGATGTGATTTATCGATGGAAGTTTTAAGCATGGCTAAAATGGGTCTTAAGAATGATTGACATGCCTTAAACATAAATAAAAAATCAATAACACCGCCATATGAAGCGGTGTTATTGATTTGGAGAAAACTGATAATAACCATAAATTAAATTTTGCTTGAGTGGCTGAATAATATGTGTCTTATATGTGTTTTGCCACCCAAAAACTTATGGTGTCTTTTATTGCTTATTTGGTTAAAATCAGGCGATTGTTGCGAGTTAAGCGTAAGCGGTATTCTTCGCCTTGATGTTCAATACGCACTTCTTTGGTCATTGCAAATAAATTTTGTGAGTGCAGGGTTGGTAGGCGAGTGGTTTCACGATTGCTAAAATAGCGAGCGATTGTCATAGTCATGGCGATATTCCTTTTGTTGGTGGGTTGCGGGTTTTTTCCCGAGCCACTTTTGGCTTAAACTTTGAACAAAAAAAGCACAAATTTACTAAAGATTAAATGTATTAACTGTGCTAATTAAAATGATAATTTTTATAAGTTGATTTTAACTTACACCTGCTAAATATTTTTAAATAGCAATAATTATCATTTGTTGTTATCATAGCAAAAATTTCTAAGATTGCAAATATTAATTGCAAATATTAAGAATTTTTATCAAATTTCAGATAAACGGTATATAAAAAATGACAAACGGTAGCATTCAACCAGCTTTAGTAGAAAATGCCAACAAACCAACCATTGAAGTGGCGATAGCGGTTTTACAATACAACGCAGGTGAGGGTAAAAAGTATTTACTTGCTACTCGCCATGCCCATCAACATCAAGGTGGAAAACTGGAATTTGTTGGGGGTAAGATTGAGATTGGCGAGACGGCAATGACGGCATTGGTTCGTGAGGTTCAAGAGGAGATAGGGTTTGACATCACAGATAATCTCATCACTAAGATGGGTAGGATTTATCATGATTATGCCAGCAGGAGTGTGTGCCTGCATGTATATTTGGTAAAAATGACCAAAAGTCAATACGATGTATGTCGTCATCAATCAGTGGGCTTGGATGGACAACAATTGGGTTTTTATGATGAAGGTTTTGTTCTTAGTCAGTCAAAGAGATTTCCTGATGCTAATAGAGCGATTTTGATGTGGTTGACCTTACCGGAGGTGCTTATCGTTAGTCATGCTTTGACATATTTTAAGCAGTCTAATAATAAGACCGACTGGTTGGATTGTTATACAACTTTGCCTAAAAACAGCACGCTGGTTGTGCGTAGTCAGGCTGGTGTACAGATTGATGATGAGCTGATTGATGTTTTAAAATCGGTACGGAAAGATTTACGCTTTGTTGTGCCATTTGGTACATCACATGGTATGGGTGGCACTACAGTCTTGGCACATAGATTGACCCAAGAGCAGTTGATGAACCTTGATTTGTTTCACTCATCAACATTAGATTTGCCCAACGCTCCCATCATCGCAAGCTGTCATGACAAGCAAAGCCTGCAAAAAGCCAATGCATTGGCACGAGTTCATCCTGTGCTAGCGGTGTTGTTGTCGCCTGTTAAGCCAACCCAAAGCCATCCAAACGAGCCTGCCTTAGGGTGGGGGGATTTTTGGGCATTGGCAGAGTTATCTGATGTGCCTGTGATTGCCTTAGGTGGGTTATCACCCGATGATTTGGGTGATGCGTGGGCCAGTGGTGCGGTGGCAGTGGCAGGCATTCGTGGATTTATTTAAAAAATACACCTATTTTTGCAATAAATAATTCTAGACAATCAGGGTGTTTTATTTTAAAATTCATCTATTTGTTATTGTCTATATTCCATTCGTTTATTAAAGGAAACCATCATGAGCATCTATCAAGATCATCTTGCTAAGCGTCAAGCGGACGAATCATCAGCGGTTGAGCTGATTGTTGCACTTGCTAAATTGACCAATAAAAATGTCAGCGTATTGTTTTTTGGTGAGTGTCTGTCGCTGTCGGTGGCAGATATTCTGACCAAGCATACTAACGCAGGTTTAAAGGTGGCTGACACTTTGGCGTTGGCTCAAAGCCTAGATGTCTCAAATACTACTATTGATCTAGGACAAGCCATCAAGGCAGATAAAACAGCGGACGACTTTGTAAGTGGTCAAGAAGTGCCAGCAACAGATGTGGTGCTATATGGCTTTGGTCGCATTGGTCGCATTCTGGCCCGCTTGTTAATGAGCCGTCCTGCTTCTGATAAAGGATTGCAATTAAAAGCCATCGTAGTGCGTCCTGCTGGCGAAGGCGACCTTGCTAAGCGTGGCTCGCTTCTTGAGCGTGATAGTGTGCATGGTTGGTTTGATGGGTCTGTTGAGATTGATACTGCTAACGGCGGCATCATTGTGGGTGGTCGCTTTATTAAAGTTATCTACGCATCTGACCCAAGCGAAGTGGATTACACTGCACATGGTATCAATAATGCCATCGTTATTGACAACACAGGCAAATGGAAAGATGAAGCAGGTCTAGGTAAACACCTAGCAAGTAAGGGCGTAAAAAAAGTACTATTAACCGCTCCTGCTAAAGGCGAGATTAAGAATGTGGTCTATGGTGTAAACCACGATACCATCGGTTCTGATTCTATCGTATCAGCAGCAAGTTGCACTACCAACGCCATCACACCAACCTTAAAAGTATTGCATGATTATTATGGTATCGTCAATGGTCATATGGAAACTGTCCATGCGTTTACTAACGACCAAAATCTAGTGGATAACCATCATAAAGCTGACCGCCGTGGTCGTGCTGCACCACTTAATATGGTGATGACCTCAACAGGTGCGGCTTCTGCAGTATCCAAAGCCATTCCAGAGCTTAAGGGTAAACTGACTGGCAATGCTATTCGTGTACCAACGCCTAATGTATCTTTGGCGATTTTAAATCTCAACTTTGAAAAAGCGGTGGGTTCTGCTGATGAGCTTAATGCTTTCATCAAAGACAAGTCGCAAAGCCAACAGTGGCAAGAACAAATTGATTATTCAGACAGTAGCGAAGCGGTTTCTACTGATTTTGTTGGTTCTAAAAAAGTTGCAATCTTTGATGCTAAAGCAACCATCGCCACCGATAACCGTGCCACCCTTTATGTGTGGTATGATAATGAGATGGGTTATAGTACTCAGGTCATTCGTGTGGCAGAGGTTATGGCAAACAACGGCTAACCTTGCCAACCAAGACAATAAAAAAACACTCAAAAAATTTTGGGTGTTTTTTTATTATTTAAAGCAGATGTAAAGTATCTATCAAAGAACCTTAACAATCTATAGGTAGTGTTTAAGCCATGATTTTTGATGAATTTTTGTGATTAAACCCTTATGGGCTTATTTAGGTATATCAATACGCCGCACACTTCAACAATAAGCCAGTCATCATAAGTTAGTGATAACTTGCAAACAGATCGTACTCACTGGCTTCATCAATGACAACACGAAGCCATTGACCGATTTTTACGCTATGGTCAATGTTATCCACATAGACATGGCCATCAATCTCTGGTGCGTCAGCATGACTACGACAAATGGCGATATTCTCTTTGGTATCAATGTCATCGACCAGTACAACCATGCTTTTACCAACCTTTTCTTGTAGCTTTTCAGCACTGATGGTCTGAGCAACTGTCATCAATCGCTCGTAGCGGTCTTGTTTTATGTGTTCTGGTATGGGATTGGGTAAAGTGTTAGCAACAGCACCTTCAACTTCGGAGTAAGTAAAGCAACCAACTCGGTCAAGGCGAGCTTGTTTGAGCCAATCTAGTAGATATTCAAAATCTTCTTCGGTCTCACTAGGAAAGCCTACCACAAAACTCGAACGAATGGTAATATCTGGGCAGATTTCTCGCCATTTAGCGATGCGTTCTAGTACATTCTCACTGTGAGCAGGGCGTTTCATTGCTTTTAGAACAGATGGCGAAGCGTGTTGGAAAGGAATATCTAGGTAGGGGAGTAGTCCACCCATGTCATCACTTGCTGTCATGCTATCTGCCATAATTTGTACCACATCATCAACATGCGGATAAGGATAAACATAATGTAGCCGCACCCAAATGCCGAGTTTGGCTAAGGCTTGGCACATATCAAAGAATTTACTCCGAATGGGCTCGCCTTGCCAAAAGCTCATTTTGTATTTTAAATCCACGCCATAAGCAGAGGTGTCTTGGCTGATAATGAGTAGCTCTTTTACGCCTGCTTTTTTTAGGGCGTGTGCCTCCTTTAGAACATCGTCTATCGTGCGAGATACCAAATCTCCACGCAATGACGGAATGATACAAAAGGTACAGCGATGATTACAGCCTTCACTGATTTTTAAATAGGCATAATGAGCGGGTGTCAACTTGATGCCAGCTTCGTTGATTAGGTCAATTTTTGGGTCGTAGGATTTGTTCTTAATGGGTTTTGGCACATGATGAGTAACAGCCTGAACGACCTCTTGATAGGCATGAGCACCTGTTACTGCTAGTACAGCAGGGTGCATGGTGCGAATTTTTTCGGCGTCTTTGCCTAGACAGCCTGTAACAATAACTTTGCCGTTTTGGGTGATTGCCTCACCGATGGCATCAAGGCTTTCTTGAACAGCACCTTCAATGAATCCGCAAGTATTCACTACCACTAAATCAGCACCATCATAATCTTTGGCAACTTGATATCCTTCACGACTAAGCTCGGTAATAATGCGTTCGCTATCAACCAAAGCTTTGGGGCAACCCAATGAGATAAAGCCAATCTTGGGGGCTGATGTATTGATATCGCCATGAGTAAATTGTTGGCTTTCGGCAATATTGCGGTTTTGATTATGATTGGCTTTATGGTGGTAGCCAGTCTCAGTAGGGTTTGGCTGATTGGGATTAAAAGTCTGAACGGTCATTGTGTGTCTTAGGTTCTCTAAAATGGCTGTCTATAAAGATGGCGGACGCATCTGATGCGTTATAAGGCGTCATTATAGCATAATATTGGTGGTGTCATCTTGTCTTATGAGCTAAAAATCCATCAAATTTTAATGAAACACCATCAATAAAAAACTCCAAATCTAATGATTTGGAGTTTTATTAAAAATGGCGCAGCGGACGGGACTCGAACCCGCGACCCCCGGCGTGACAGGCCGGTATTCTAACCAACTGAACTACCGCTGCTAAGGTCTATTATCTTTTTTACCATAAAAGATTAAATGGTGGGCGGTAACGGATTCGAACCGCTGACCCTCTGCTTGTAAGGCAGACGCTCTACCAACTGAGCTAACCGCCCAAACTGAACTGACCAAACAATTTTTGTTTTGTATGTCGTTCGTTGTGATGCGTATTATATAGATTTTTTGGAAAGTGTCAAATGATTTTTTATAAAAATTTAAAATATTTTGTAAGATACTGATTTTTCTAATAAAAATTATTAAGCTATGGGTGTTTTTAAATGTATTGACTAATCTATCACACTTGAGATTTTTGCCATGAAGCCACAACTAACCACAAAACAATACGGGCAACTGCTTAAATGTTGATTTGTTGTATTATTACAATTATTGCTGTTCAATCTTTGATTGTCGTTTGTATCATTATTCATGGTGCCGCATTTAGTCTTTTATTCTTTAGGTCTGTGATAAGGTGGTGCATTTTAAGTTATAATCTTTGTTGGCAATGATTAAAAATCAAAACCTGCACTTACTCCAATAATTGTTTCTTTCTTCATAAAAGTGGGTACTTTAAGGCCTTTGCCAACAAAGATGTCTAGATGTGCTGTGAGGGGCTGGTTGTTTAAGCTAAGGTTTGACAAGGGATTGCTTAGAGTATCCTGTTTTTCTTGATCGACTTGTGTTGGTTTGCTTTGAAAGTGGTATCTCATGCCGATAGCACCGGCTAGAATATAGCGTTGGTTCTTGATGGTATTTTGTCCATAAACATATCCTTGATCAATGCTTGCGTATAGCTCTGCACTGTGTAATTGCTTACTCAAGTGGTGCGTGGTTTTTTGTGATGGCAGTTGCCAAGTAAGTTCTTGAGATAAGCTAAAACCATGTTCTCCTGATAAATAATTCCCCTCTTTAATGCCTTTAATGCTGTTTCTACCACCTAAATAGAACAAGTTGGATGGTGTAGGTGGTTGCTTGGCATATTGTGCTTGTATTTTGGTAATATAGGATAGTGAGATGGGTGTGTAAGTAGTTTGTTGGTCTGAGTTTTGGTTTGTATTTAGGAGTTGTCTGTTGCTATTTGAGTTAATTGTAAACGGCTTGTGAAAGCTGGTGTATAGTGACCAGATGGGTGCTCTAGAATATCCTTCGCTGGGCAGCTGCTGACCAAAAGCGTTATAGATACGCTCTTCGGGAGCAGGCTTTGCTTTTAGTGCTCCAGTGCCTTGCTGATAATCTAGATTTGCGTAAAGATACCCACCGTGACGGAAATAATGCTGATGGGTAATGCCGAGATTGTAGCCTGTGGTGCGACGATTCTGAACTTCAATATTGACATCATCAATATAATTATTGCTTTGTTTATGATTGGCTTTAATATAGCCTTCGGTTTTTTGAGTGCCACTACGATAAAGTAAACGAAACAATCCAAGAGTGTTGGTTTGACTGGTACCGTGATAAGTCAAGGGTGCATTCAATCCTTCAATAAATTGTTTATATTGATGATAACTGTGTGTGATGGAGAATTTGAAAGGACCGTAAGTGGTGGATGACGATACATGGTAATTAATCTGCCTATCTTTGTTGACCTGTACACCAAGATTATTTTGGGTGAGGTCTATAAGGCGTATCAGTGGATAATTGGCAGAAAAATTCCATTCATCGTTCATGTGGAATAAATTATTAGCACGAACATTGGCAGCAATCATATATTTGCCATAATCTTTGGATAAGCTATTATCAATATTAATGCCGAACACTGCACTTTGACTGCGATTCATATTAATGACAAGATCACTAAACCCAAGAGTATTCTTTGAAACTAAGCTTGGGTTGTCAATGTCGCTATTACCTAAACCCGAACTGCTTGGTATAATTTGCACTGTCGCGGTCGGATCAATGCGTTTTAGAGTGTCTAACCCATGCTCTAAATCTGCTAAACGAAAAGCTTGGTTGGGTTTGGTAGAAATAGCACTGTGAATATAAAAGGGTGTTTTTATTGAATGAGTTAACACAACATCTCGCACTTTGCCCAGATTGACTGTTAGGATGAGTTTCTTTGTGAGCAAATCTTGCTCGCCAACACTAATATTACTGGTCAAATAACCACGCTTGAGTAATTCGTTATGTGCAATGTCAACAATAATGGATAGGTTGTGATTGTTGATGCAACGACCAATAGCGTAGGTTGGTTTTTTCCAATCCAGTAAGGGTGACAATAGGGTGGATAAATCATTGTATGCCAACCCAGAGCCATCAATTACAAAATCAATCTCATCAACCATAAAACATGAATCATCACCATTGGGGTTTTGCCAATCTGGATGGGTAATATCGGTTCGTTTATCCTGACCGTCATTTGCATTAATGCTGGTGGGGATTTGTAGGTTCTGTTGTGCCAAATGTGCTAATGCTGCCTGACGCCGATCATCAGTGAGTGTGAAGATGCCTGATTTGATAACAGGAGTCTGTGCCCAGATGATATTGAATTGTGTTGCATGGATTGCTGTAAAAATGGTAAGTGCAAGGCTGGTTAATCGCATGGGTTGTTAATGCTCAGTTTGTTCAAGATGATACTAAATAGTTATAATAACATAAAATCAATTTGCAATCTTACAGTAGTTTGTCTATACTTTACAAAAAACACTTACAATCTACAAATGGATTTTGTATGCCATCTTCTGCCAAATTCTTTACCCACTCATCGCTATACACAAGCATCTTAATCGCTCTATCAGTAAGCAACACCGCCTTTGCCAACATCACCACAGACCCCAAAGCCCCCACCACACAAAAACCCATCATTGCAGTTGCTAAAAACACCAATCAACAAAACATACCGGTTATCCAAATCCAAACCCCTAATCATGGTATTTCTCATAATAAATACACACAGTTTGATGTCAGCACATCAGGGGCTATTTTGAATAACTCAAGACACACGACCCATACTCAGCTAGCAGGTGTGGTGAATGCCAATCCTTTTTTGCGACAAGGCGAGGCTCATACTATCATCAATGAAGTGCGTAGCAATAAACCCAGTCAATTAAGTGGGGTGATTGAGGTGGCAGGACAAAAAGCCAATCTTGTCATTGCCAATCCCTCGGGCATCAATGTTGCCGGTGCTGGCTTTATCAATGTTCATAAAGCTACTCTCTCGACAGGACGCCTACAAAGCGAGCAAGGACAAATCACTCATGCCATCACCGAAGGGGTAATCCAAATACAAACTCCTAAGGGTGTCAGCCATACCGATGTTGGCTTAGGTGGTGCCAATAAAAATGCCGATCTGGTCAATCTATACAGTAAAACTGCCAGCATCAATGCACACATTCAAGCAGAACACGCCATTACTGTGGTGACAGGAGCCAACCACATTTCAAACACCGGTCAGACAACCCCCACACACCGTGAGACAAACAACAACCCACAAAACACCTCCGCCACCATTGCCATCGATGTCAAAGCCTTAGGTGGTATGTCTGCAGGCAGCATCACTCTGATTGGCACAGATCAAGGTTTTGGTGTCAATCAAGCCGGTCGTCTAAATGCCAACAATCACATCATCATTACCGCTGATGGTAAAATCACTCACACAGGTCACAGTCGTGCTAATCAGGGAGTAGAGCTGGATGCCAAACAAATCAGCATTGACCGAGGATTCATTGACACCAACGGCAGTCTTTTACTTACCGCCAAACAAAAGCTTGCGACTGATGGTAGTACCCTAACGGCTAGCAGAAACATTCAAGCGGTGGTTACTGGCGATGGGACAACCCATCAACAATCATCAGCTGTATTTAAAAACACCACATTGACCGCCACAAACATCACCACCGCCAATCTTGCAGGCATCTTAACGCATCAAGACACCATCTTAAACGCCACAGGCAACATCAGTAGTTTTGCCCAGCATGATCAACGCTTAGACAATACCACAATGACGAGTGGTCAAAACAGCCAAATCCAAACCAATCATGACCTATCCATCAGCAACACTAGTATCAACACCAAACAACATATGGCGATTTATGCCAAAGGCAATCAAACAACCAACAACAGTTTATTAAATGCCAAAGGAGTGTTCAGTAATATCACTGATGGTCGTCATGCCATCAGTGGTGATGTCAGCCATACTGGCGGTGCGGTATTATTGCATAGCGATGACTTGGTTGTTCAAGATGATGGTCAATTAACCACTCGTGCCATAGGCAATACTTTGCTAGCGGACAATGACAGCATTAAGCAGCTTAATGGAGATTTATCCATCCAAACCAATCGGACACTCAATATCTCACCACAACATCACAGTATTCAAGCTGTAGGGGATTTATCTTTAAGAGCTGTTGCAGGAGATCTTCATCTGCAGGGGCAAGGTGGCAATCTGGGTAGTGGGTCGCAGCAAACACTTCGTTTGGATGCTACTTTGGGAGGTATTGAGCTTCAAGGTCAAAACATCCACCTGCAAGGCAGCAATCTTCATGCCAATCAAGACATTGGTTTATATGCCACCCAAGGTCATATTGTTATTGATGGCGTTAAAAACACCCTAAGTAATCAACAAGCAGCTTATGCCTTAGATTATGCTAAAAAACAGCTTGATGATACCAAGGCTAAGCTTGATGCCTTAAAAAAGCAGCCTAAATACATCGCTTATCATCAAGAAAAAGCCAGATTGGAGAACTTGAATGTACGGTATGAACAAGCAAAAATACCACCTGCTTTGCTTGATGAACCAGAACAGACCGTGACACTCCTAATGCCATCTCCACCCCGATTCGTATCATCATCAAACCCTCATCTCGTCGCTCCGATGATGGTCTATGACCCACCAGAGCGTGTCGTCATGCGTATACCAAACCCCAACAGACGCTCTAGACGATCTACCCCCGTCCTTGACCCAGAGTTACTAGATTTTGATCCAAAAAAAGCGTTCCAGCAGCTACGCCAAAACCACAAAGAGGTGATTGAACAAGAACAAAGCCTCACCAACCAGCAAGAACGCCTGGCATCTCGTGTGAGTTTCTTAACTCAAGCCGTCTTTGGTTATGAGCACAGCACCGCTTCACTCAATAGCAAGACAGGCGACATCACTTTGGCGGCCTCTTCGGATATTTTATTAAGCGGTGCTAGTCTTGATGCCAAAGCAGGTGATATCCATCTGTCTGCTCAAGGCATGATGCCAAATGCTTATACCAAAACTAAGTCAGACACCACCCAAACCCTAAACGGCAGTATTGTCTTAGATGGATTGCAAAATTACTATGAGAGAGGGCGTGAGAATAGCGATCATCATCGCATTCTTGCCTTTAGTACACCAACCAAGCTCACTGCTGGTAAAAACATACACTTATATGCTACCCACCAAAGTCCTAACACCCACCTTGTCATTCAAGGCGGTCAGCTACAAGCAGCACAAGACATCAACATCAATGCCAACCATGCTGTGTTATTAGATGCTGGTTTGGACTATGAATATGGCTATGACAAAAACACTCACCGACATGGCAAATGGTATAAGCGTAAATACACCACCACCATCTCAAGCAATGAATGGAAAGATGTCGCCCCTACCACACTCACCGCCTACCACATTCGTCTAAAGACGCATGGATCAAACCGTAAAAACAACCTTGCCTTGTATGGCACTAAGATGCACACCACAGGTGGAGACATCTCATTATGGTCATCAGGCAACATCGCTTTATACGCTGTGAATAGCACGCACAGTAATGAGTACAACAGTCATACCAAAAAAAGGTTTTTAGGTATTCGTTATAATGACACACACAAGCAAGGCAAAAAATACCTAAAGACCGCATTGCCTGCCACATTAACTGCCAATTACATCGGCAGTCATTCACAAGGCGACACCACTCTTGAAGGAACGCAGTTTAATTACTTATCAGGGGCAAGTATTACCGCAAACGGTCGCCTGTCACTGTTGTCTGCTACCAGTGAGTTGCAAGAACGCCACCAAAAAGACAGCAACTGGGTATTATGGCAAAGCCTCTCTGATCAAGGTCAAATCAAAGAAAGTGCAATCTTACCAAGCTTCACTGGCATTACCAAGCCTGTGCTTGATGCTAAAGGCGGTATCCATGTACAAATCCCCACCACAGAACAAGATGCTCAACAACACACCCTAAAAGCACAAATTCTACAGCTTGCCACACAGCCTCAATACAGCTATCTGACAGACTTAGTCCACCGAGAAGACATCGATTGGCAACACATCATTCTCACCCAAGAAGACTGGGACTATAAGCAACAAGGACTCACACCAGCAGGGGCGGCGATTGTTACCATCGCCCTTAGTGCAGCAACAGGGGATTTTAGTGGCAGCATCGCCACTGCTGCAACAACCGCCTTTCAAAGCCAAACCATCGGTGCCATGGCCAGTGCCGCCTTTAATACCCTAACCACCAAAGCCACCATCAGTCTAATTAATAACCAAGGCAACATCAAAGCCACCTTAAAAGAGCTTGGTTCTAAAGACAGCGTCAAGCAGCTCGCCTTCGCCTTAGCCAGTGCTGGCATGAGTCATAAGATTGACAAAGCTCTAAAGATAAAAAATACAGACATCACACAAACCACCCTTAATCAAAGAACCATCAAAGCCATCGCTGATGGCACCAGCAAAAGCCTATTAGAATCTGCCATCTATGGCACAAGCCTTGAAGAGAGTCTAAAAAACAACCTAAAAGCACAGCTGACCACAGTTGCCACCCAAGAAGTATTCAAAGGTCCTGTCAAAGACTTAGACGGCGACACCTTAAGTGAAAACCTCTCCCACAAACTTGCCGCTGCCCTCACAGGCTGCCTATCCGCTAAAGCCTCTGGTAATGATTGCAATGCAGGTATGATTGGTGCTACCATAGCAGAAACATGGGCAGACTACCAAGTCGATGACCCAAACAACCTAACCCAAACCCAAAAAAACACCCTCATCCACCAAGCCAAACTGTTAGCCGCCATCACCGCCGCTTATGCTGGGGAAGATGTCAACACAGCAGCAAGCATGGCAGAGGAGGCGGTGAGGTGGAATGCTTTTAATTCTGTACAACAAGGTAAGACACCCTAAGCGAATCAGAAAAAAGCAAACCAGATGTCTAAAGATATTAGTAGTAATAGAAATGCTGGATGGAGATTTCTAAGAAGCAAAAGGCAAGCTGATCTCTTATATCAACTAAATACCAACAAAGATTTGGAAGTTCAAGTTGATGTTAATGATTTAGATGAATTAAAAATAACTGGAAATTCGTGGGAAACTCTACCTGATGGTCGACAGAAAATTGTTGTCAGACCAACCACTTATAATGTATGGGCGGTCACAGGAAGTCTGTCATTGGTAAGAAGAACCGACGGAACCTATGGTGTATTTAATGATACCTATGATTTCGAAATGCATAATTCGGGCATTTTAGCAATCCCTAGAAACATTGAAACGACCATAGGTTCCCCAAATTGTGCAGCGACGAGTGGATGTACGGCGTATCAAATTAAATTCAATGGTAATTTTGATAAAAATAAAATAACAAATCTTAAGGATTTTCAATGAGAAAAATTATAGTGTTTTTTATATTTTTTCTGTTAATTGGTGCCATAATTATTTATTCTTATAAGCAAATCTTTTTTTTAAGAGAGATTCAGCTTAATGGCGATTATTATGTCATCGAGATGGATAATACATTTTTTGAGTACCTATCGTTGAAGAATGAAAAAGTAGTTGGAGCAATTATAAACCGCACAGAGTATAACAACATCCACTTGATAATTTATACTGAAGGCAAAATATGCGATGAATCACAGGGGAGTATGTTTGAGTACTTTCCAAATGATATCATGTATGCTGTTTTGGATAATACTGGAAATTTACTGGCGTTTAATAATATAGAGGACTATCACTCTTACATAGCCTTAAAAAATTTAAAGATTGGAAATTTACATATTAACATCAAGGATTTGTTTAAAATAGAACAGGCAAACAAAGCGGCTAGAGAGTTGGGCTGTCTTTAATAAATGACAACAGTGGAAATTTATCATTCATCAAAGATTGAATTGCTGAATAATACTAGGCATCACAAAGATAATATTTGTATTTGGCTAAAGTTAGTCTAAATGGACTAAGTCCACTCTTGTATCTGCTACCAAGAATTGCAAAGATGAGATACGGGTTGAATTTGGAATGAGAAAAAACCATGTTCAGCAAAAAGAAAAGTTTTTTGTTAGGGTGTCTTGGGCTGTTGATAACGAATGCCGCAAATACTGGTGGGGTGGTAAAAACCCTCGTGCATTACAGCAAAAGCCATAATCTAAACCCTTATCCATCACCGCCGCCTATGCCGAAGAAGATGTCAACACAGCAGCAAGCATGGCAGAGGAGGCGGTGAGGTGGAATGGG
Organism: Moraxella sp. E33BD; assembly: GCF_041807865.1. Taxonomy (NCBI): domain Bacteria; kingdom Pseudomonadati; phylum Pseudomonadota; class Gammaproteobacteria; order Moraxellales; family Moraxellaceae; genus Moraxella; species Moraxella sp. E33BD. Next base: position 63,658 of record NZ_JBGTZD010000004.1, read on the forward strand.
TTAATTCAGGGTGGCGGTGTTCTTGGTTTAAGTATTGACGAGAAAACAAGACGGATGTTTAGAGGTGTAAAAAAAGAAATATTTAGCGAAGGTTCAGCGATTGCTACCTTTGGAGATATGATAATCGCAAATGTATCTGGATCAATCTACGGATACACTGTAGTTGTTAACGCTAAAAATGGCAATGTGTATGCTACTGATATGTTTGAAATTTCAGCGTCATCATCTATACTTACTGGAGTGGCCACCTCAATTAATTTTGGCAATGTAATTGGCGGAACTTATTCGGCTGCTAAATTGGATGAAATTATTAAGGGATCATCTTTTAATATGCAAGCATGTTATGCTGCCTGTGCTGGTATATCAAAAACTAGAAAAAATACTATCATCACCTATGGTATGGGCACCCCTCAGGTTGGCATGTCTGGTGGGTCGTTAAAATACACTGGTTTGAGGCTTTCACAATCTGAGATTAAAAAATTGATCTTAAAGAGGGGTGTATGATGACTATCAAAGGATATCTGCACATCGTCATCGCTGGTGCTTTTATGTTTTATGCGATAACCGAAATTAAGCATTTTTACCAATCAAAACCTCATCATTATCGCAATCGCCAGCACTTGCTTGAAATTCAATTTCCACAATTGATGAATCAAATCACGCACGAACTACCACAGCCTGATCGACAGTGGCAGATCGACCGACAGGGTGGGGCCGTGGTGCTTATGTATTACTATTATAGACCCACTGAACACACCATGCAAATAATTCATCAAAATATAAAAAACAACCAATGGGTTCTAACCAAACAGAACTCAACCGAAACACTGTATTGTAAAGAAGATATTGCTTTATCATTTGGCACTAACACCACATCAGAAAACATTCCTTATGTATATTTAGATTTATCATGGCAATCAAGGCATTCTGAGTGTCTGTGATAAATAGCCAATCTTGCAGGATGTGTTAACTCACTTTGCCATTAAACAGGCTATTCAGCTGCCAAAGCCAGCAATCAGTTATGGCTATCAACTGGGTATCAAAAAAATAGAATGCAATATAAGTCATCCAACCCCCTTGAAGTGTGAAGGTAAATAATTGCAGGATTTTAATTAAATGGGTTTTGTTAAATATGAATGGCATGAAGTCATGAAAAAAATATATTTTGCCATAAAACTCTCTGTATTATTAAGCTTTGCTTTCGTTGCATACATCACCATCGTCTTACTGTCGTATGAAAGTTATTATTACTGCAATGAGAAAGGCTGCTTAACTTTTGTTGAAACACAAAAGGGCAGGGATATGGTTATTAAGGTTTATGACAAAAGAATTTATAGTAGGTTGCAGATGAAAAACGCTCCTTACATCGAACTTTATCCTGAATACCTTGCTTATTTTGAAGAAAGCGACACGGGGTTATTTATTGTGCGTAGTAGTGCTTATCCACAAGTTACAAAAGGCAAGATGAGTAATGTACAATTCGTCATTTCTGAGTATGAATGTTGCGGAACTTTATATAGCGACTTAAGCTTCTATATGATCGTATTTTGAACTTTGAATTATACCAATTAAAGCTAAAAAACTACCATAAACCTATATAAAAGAAAAGTAAAAAAACACCCTCATCCACCAAGCCAAACTCCTAGCTGCCATCACCGCCGCAAGCATGGCAGAGGAGGCGGTGAGGTGGAATGGGCTTTTGGTTATTGAGAATGATGCCAAAGATCCCAAAGCATCTAGTGACAGAATCATTGCTGAGAGAATGGCTTTTTGTCAAGACCCCTCTAATGATTGCCAAAAGTTCTATAAAGATGTTTTAAGTATTGCCGAATGGGTTGTGCCAACTTCAAAAGAAGAAGTTGTCATCAGCGTTGTTTCAGCAGGTTTTGGTAAGTTTGCTATTAAGATTCTTGATAAAGTCAGTGGTAAGGCAGTTAAAACAATTGATGGCTTTCAAACAAAAGCGGAGGCAGAAAAAGCGATACACGAGGCAAAGAGTGTTGCAAAAGGTGTTACCAATCCCAAAAATACCACATCATCAGTCGTATATATTGCAAGAGATCAAGAAGTTAGGGAGTTGTTTACAGCAGCAAATTCTAGAGCAGGCATTAGAATTGGTAATCGCACACTGTTGCCAGAACCAAACAGTCAAGGGCTGACAAGAGTATTTAATGGTGCTAGTGATGCTGAGGTTAAGCAATATTTTACAGAGTTGACGGGTAAGCCTTTGCCAAATCCTACAGAAATAGTAGGCAAAGGGGTTGTGTATTCTGTAACGGCAACTGATGGCAAAAAATACAATTTAAGAAATTTTGCAAGTTCAAGCAATATTACAGGCCCTGCTTGGACAATTGATATTCCGAAAGGCGTGGCCAATCCAAACAAAGCAACCGAAATCAAATTTATAAGGTGATTAAATATGGTTACACTAACCGAAGAAGATGAAAGACAAATGTTTGATGATGCCAAAAACCTATGGCTGTCAGCTTTATTTTATAATATTTCAGGTTACTACCCTAATATTTCTTTTGAACAACAAAAAGAAATATTTTTTCTACTGATTAAAGATGGACTAGATGATGCAATTATTAAATTTATACCACCAAATCATCTTTGGTATGAAGGATATGATATTTGGGATATATCATCAGATGAAATTGTTGCCTATCTTAAGGATAATTTCCCTAAAGATGCTACTGACGAACTTGATGAAGATGTTAATTTGTATTTTTATATCACAGCTCCGGCTGTCCTATGGCGTCAAGATGATGGTAATTATTACGGTAGTTGAATTCTTAGTAAGATAAGGTAATGATATGATAAACTGACTTTACCCTGTCACCTCACAGGCTGTCTGTCTGCCAAAGCCTCTGGTAATGATTGCAATGCAGGTATGATTGGTGCTACCATAGCAGAAACATGGGCAGACTACCAAGTCGATGACCCAAACAACCTAACCCAAACCCAAAAAAACACCCTCATCCACCAAGCCAAACTGTTAGCCGCCATCACCGCCGCTTATGCTGGGGAAGATGTCAACACAGCAGCAAGCATGGCAGAGGAGGCGGTGAGGTGGAATGGGCTGTCTCGAAGAATTTTAGGTTTTGGTAAAGATGAAGATTTAAAATTTCGGGAAGAGTACAAAATACATTGTGGTCAAAACCACAACCAAGCCAGCTGTCAAAACATTTTATCTAAATGGAAAAATATTAGTTATAAGAATAATGCTGGTTTATCAAATGCACAAATCATTGATTGGGAAAACAGGATTGATGGCATTTATAATAACCACGCTTCCCAGTGTGGCACTGACGATGCAAATTGTCAAAGAGTATTAAGAACTGCCAGAGATTATTACGCCATCTCTTATGGTGGCGATGAGATGTTCTTGCAGTAGATGGAAATAATCATGCATACTTATTTGCATGGCAGTTGGGATGCGATCAAGAATAAAGGCATTCCCTATATCGTTGCTGGCATGGCAGGTGTTGCGGATCTGGGGAGACTTGGGGTGCAAGGTCAAGGTAGAAAAATAGCTGGAAGTAATGATATCGATCGAACTGGCAATACAAGCTCTATTAATCGATCTCCGAGATTTCAAGGTGTCAGTCAAGCAACATTAACCAGAATTGATAAAATCTTGGAAACTTCACAAAATACATCTAAAGGTAGCGGTGTAACCAACTATACCCAGAAATCAGGACGGAGTAGAGATTTAGACTTTGCCTGGCTTAGTACTAATGGAACGGTCATTACTCAAAATAACAGAGTGACAGTAGTTCGGTTAAATGATGGCACGAAATTAATAAAGAGACCAAGTAGTACAGGTCCTATGACAATAGAGATACAAAAATCAAATGGTGATAAAGTTATGGAGATTAGATATGACACACCTTGATCATCCTTGGATTAATCATGATGACCCATTGAGGGATTGTTATGGAACAATAAATATTGCCACAATTCATAACATTGTTGATGCATTTCCAAAATTTCATCAGAAAGAGCAACTATTAAAAGATTTTACAGGGTATTACTATTTTGTAGATTTCTGCCAATACAATCAGTATCCAAACTTTGATTTGCTGCATTTATTATTCAATTCAATTCACCATAAAAATGAGTTATTTTGCTATCCTTGGGATTACTACGATTCAAAAAAAATTATTTTTGAGTATGATCCACCAATGATGATAAAGACTTATTTTGATATTAGTGTCTTGCAGCATATTTCTTCCTCTTTTATTCAGATGCAAAATGGATCTTATGCCTTAATGGATAAATGTAAAAATTTTTATTCAGTGATATTTGATGGGTATTACGCTATTTTTTTGATCAAAAAAACATTAATAAGCAACCCTGAACATTTCGATAAAAACTGGCATTTGGCAGAAAATAACCTAGATAAAATAACATATTTAAATTTCAAAAATATGTTCGAGTTGCACTAGAATAATCCTCATATTATTCAAACTCACGGACTGAGTTGGCGATAACACAACTCAGCTATGCCACTCATTGAATTTTTTGGTTTTATAAGCGTAGTTCAGAACATAGACTCACAGGCTGTCTGTCTGCCAAAGCCTCTGGTAATGATTGCAATGCAGGTATGATTGGTGCTACCATAGCAGAAACATGGGCAGACTACCAAGTCGATGACCCAAACAACCTAACCCAAACCCAAAAAAACACCCTCATCCACCAAGCCAAACTGTTAGCTGCCATCACCGCCGCNCCACCAAGCCAAACTGTTAGCTGCCATCACCGCCGCCTATGCCGAAGAAGATGTCAACACAGCAGCAAGCATGGCAGAGGAGGCGGTGAGGTGGAATAGCACTGCACAAGTTGCACTTATTACCGAGTGGGATGAGATTAATCACCCGGATTATCCAAAAGAAATGCTCGAAGCAATAAAGCGGATACCTGACAATATAGCTGCCATTCATAATTATTACAATGATATGACTATTGCAAGTTTTAGTGTTGGTGCGATAAGCTACACGGCGATCATGAATAACAAAAATGGTAATGTATGGATTTCTGGTGTGGAAAAAATAAACAATAATGGAAAATTTGATTATAAGCCCGTTCCAGAGATAGGCATCAATTTAAACATTAAAGAGCTTGCAAAGTCAATTAATTCATCTAATGGAAAAATTACTAGACCTCAAGGATTTGCCATCTCTGTGAATTTCGGAAGTGTTGTAGGTAAAAATATGTCGTCAGAACAAATTGATAATGTCATCAAAGGCAGTTCTGTTGGCATACAAGTATGTCATATTGGTTGTGGGGGCATGATAAGAACACAAGGTAGGCAAACTGTCATAACATACGGACTTGGAACATCACAGGTTAGTCTTAATGGTGGTAATATGGTAAAACTCACCAAAGAGAGAAAGCAAGATTTTTTAAAAATAATTAGGATGCAGTAAACCATGATATTAAATTCTAATAAGATTACAAAATATTTCAATATAACTGTATTGGCAGCTGTTTGGATATTCATTTTTTACTTGTACAGATTACAAATATTTTCTTATGACACAGGCATGCCACACCCAGATAATGACAGACCATCAATGAATGAAATTGAAGGCTTGATAGCACCAGTCGTAGAAGGCCTACCAAAAGAACGCAGAGTAGCACATTACAACAAAAAAGGGGTTGTCTCTATGCATATTTCCTATGAAAATATAGGCTTGCAACAAAAGTCGATGATTTTAAAAAATATAGAGAACCAGCAGAAATGGCAATGGATTGAAAATAATAAAAATGACTCAGTTTATTGCTATAATCAGTTTTCTCTAACTGTATATGAATACGGTAAATATCGTGATGACATAGACTTTTTATCCGTTTCCGTCGGGTGGTCTGATGACAGCATTTGTCGCAAGCACTACTATCGCCAACTTCTTTCGAGTAAGTCAAGTCTTGTGGATAGTGGTGCATTGGAGTAGCACAATAGACTTACCTTATATTTAATAATCTATCAGTAAGATGAAGAGACCATAACTAACAGCTCAAACCCAAAAAGACACCCTCATCCACCAAGCCAAACTGTTAGCCGCCATCACCGCCGTCTATGCCGAAGAAGATGTCAACACAGCAGCAAGCATGGCAGAGGAGGCGGTGAGGTGGAATGGGTTAAAGGGTAAGTAAATAAAGGATTACTGTGATTGATATAATCAGTGCTACTCTGATTGAGGTAATACTAAAAAGCATAGCTTTTGAACAAGATTTAAGAGAAGGGGTGATGAATATGTTGATGAACTGAGAATGAGAAGGTGGGTATTCATCAAAGGGCTACTGATGTTTTAAAATTAATTGAGCTAGGTGGCATTGAAACGAGTGTAAATGCTGATGGTAAATATGGATTGAAGTGAGCTTGTATCCAATAAAAACAACAAACCAGAAATGAAAACTAAGGCGAAATGTTGCTTGTGAAATGTTTTGGTGAATGCTATAATTGCATGGTTGGGGGGGGTAGCTTGGTTATATCATCAGTTTTGCTATCAATGACTTTATCGAGTTTTACAACATGAGATTATTATAGGAACTACCTTAACCAAAAAGGATGCGGATATATCGGGTTTGATGTCTCTTATGTTGTTACTTGGAATGTCGGGATGAGATATTTGGCTGCAACACACAATAAGGTTAAACTTTATATAAATGTGTAAGGTGGTTGTATGAATATCCTAAATAATATTACTAGTCAGGCTATTAAATGGAGACGATACCTGCATCAAAATCCAGAGCTGGGATTTGAGGAACATAATACCTCGGCTGTAGTGGCAGATATCTTGTCGGATTGTGGTGTCAAGGTTTATACAGGCTTGGGTGGCACAGGTGTGGTTGGTGTACTAACTAAGGGGGATAGTGGTCGTAGTATCGGTATTCGTGCTGATATGGATGCTTTGCCTATGCAAGAGTTGAATGACTTCGATCATGTATCGCAGCAGGCTGGAAAAATGCATGCCTGTGGCCATGACGGACATACTGCTATTTTACTTGGTGCAGCAAAGTATTTAGCGGAGCATGGTATCTTTAATGGCACGGTGTATTTCATCTTTCAGCCTGCTGAGGAGAATTTGGGTGGAGGTCTTGCTATGGTAAGCGAGGGTTTATTTGATAATTTTGCCATTGACGAGATTTATGGGTTGCATAATTGGCCAGGTAGGTCTCTTGGCGATATTTGTGTTAATGATGGTGCGATGATGGCATCTTTTGATATTTTTGACATCACGCTGCAGGGTGTAGGTACGCATGCTGCTATGCCAGAAAATGGCAAGGACCCTATCTTGGCGGCAGCCCAATTCATTGCCATTATTCAATCTATTGTTTCACGAGAGATATCCCCTTTAGATCCAGCTGTACTAAGCATCACGCAAATCTCAGGGGGAGATACCTACAATATCATTCCAGAATGTGTTACATTAAAAGGGACGGTTCGATCCTTTAATGAATATACTCGTTTAAAAATCAAACATCGCTTATGTGAATGTGTGGACAAGTTGTCTATTTTGTACGGAGTTAAAGGGAATATCAATTACCAAGAGCGTTATCCTGCAACCATTAATGATGCTAGTTGTGCCGCTCATGTTAGGGAGATTGCACGCTGTATATTTGGTGCGGACAAGGTAATAGATAATGTGCCACCAACTATGGCATCGGAGGATTTTTCTTTTATGTTGAATGCTAAAAAAGGTGCCTATATTTGGTTGGGTGTGGATGAACCAAATAGGCCCTCCGTTCCCTTACACAACCCCTATTATGATTTTAATGACAATGCAGTAGGTGTTGGTATAAAACTATGGGTAGGTTTGGTGGAGCAAACTCTAAAAATGTAGACTGTAGAGCTTTTTAAATATTTGATAACCAAAGGACTGTATTGTGAATCTTTCATTAAAAAACCTGCTTGATTGGCGACTGCATTTGATTGTGATTTCTTTAGCTTGTGTTTCTGAGTATATTGGTATTGTGAAGTTTGATATCGGTATCGGTACTATAATATTACTACCACTATTATATGCTTTTTTAATGGCAATATTTTTTAACAAAAACATTATTGGTATTGCGGGGCGAGTACTGGGTGATCAAAGTAATGCGGTAGCAAGCCAATGGATTTTAATTTGTCTTATGCCTTTTATTGCTAAGTTTGCCGTAGGTATCGGCCCCAAAGTCAATGAAATTATTGCTGCAGGACCCGCTCTTTTATTGCAGGAAATTGGCAATGTGGCGACGGTTTTATTTGCCTTGCCCATAGCTGTATTGGCGTTTGGTATGGGACGTGAAGCTATTGGGGCAACACATTCCATCGCAAGAGAGCCAAATATTGCCTTAATAGCGGACAGATTTGGTTTAAAGACTCCTGAGGGAATTGGTGTAATGGGCGTATATGTTATGGGTACGCTGTTTGGAGCGATTTATTTTTCGTTGATGGCAGGTGTGATAGCATCATGGGGTGTATTTGATGTGCGAGCATTGGCGATGGCCTGTGGTGTGGGGTCTGGTAGTATGATGGGAGCTTGTTCAACTGCGTTGGCTGAATTACTGCCTGAACACAAAGAGGATATCATTGCCTTTGCTGCCAGTAGTAATCTACTAACTTATGCAACTGGATTGTTTGTTTCAGTGTTTGTGGCGTTACCTTTTGCTGAATGGCTGTACAAGGTGATTGCAAAATTTAGAAAAACCCATGTGCTAAATGCTGAACATATTAATGATTGTGTGAGTATGGACGATGGTGAGGAGATTAAGGTTGCTACATCTGTACTCATTCAATCCCTTGCTTTTATTTGTGTGTTATTGCTCGTTGTAAATTGGGTTGGTACGAACAATGACCTATTTGTTGCCCTGCCTGGCATGATGATTTTGTTTGCGTGCTGTGTAGTAGGCATACTTATCAAAAAAGTAATTCCGCTGGGCGTACCAAGTATTGCATGGGTATCTATTGTGGCGATTCTTGTTGCTTTGCCAGCCATGCCAATGGCAGATTATGTCATAGCAGCTACTGATAAACTTGGATTACTGCCACTCATTACCCCTACGCTTGCTTATGCAGGGATTGCTATTTCTCAATCTGAAGTAGCCCTGTTTAAGAAATCTGGTGTTAAAATCGCTATTATTGCTTTATTGACCTTTACAGGTACTTATCTTGGTTCGGTTGCTATCGCAGACTGGATGTTGTAAATGTCTGAGTAGTTATAAACTATTGGAATGTTTATTTTTGATTTGGTATTAAAAAAGCTGCCGCCCTAATAAGATTGAGCTTGCTTTTATACCCCAACACCATAAAAAAGTTTACATTTGTACTAAATTTTAGCCATTTCTTTAAAATCATGCTATAATTTATAAAGATTATCAAAACTTTTACCATAACTGTTAGGGGTGATTATGCTATTAAAGGGTCAGCGTTTTGTTGTAACAGGTATCGCAAGCAAGCTATCTATCGCTTGGGCGATTGCTGAAAGTCTGCACCGTGAGGGTGCGGATCTAATTTTTACTTATCCTAATGATAAGATTAAAAAGCGTGTTGAGATGGCAGCAGAAGTATTCAGTGCGACAGCAGTCATTGAGTGTGATGTGGCATCTGATGAATCTATCCGTGCTTGCTTTGATAAGATTACCAAAATTTGGGGTCAGGGCGAAGATGGGGGTGTAAATGGTATTGTACACGCCATTGGCTTTGCTCCTGCTGACCAGCTAGATGGTGATTTTACCACAGCGACCACTCGTGAAGGCTCGAGCATCGCTCATGACATCTCAAGTTATAGCTTTGTGGCTCTAGCCAAGGCAGGGCGTGAGCTATTGACGGCTCGCAAAGGCTCGCTACTCACCCTAACTTACGAAGGTAGTATTTCTGTATTACCAAATTATAATGTGATGGGTATGGCAAAGGCAAGCCTTGAGGCGTCAGTGCGTTATCTTGCTAGCTCATTAGGTGCTCAAGGCATCCGTGTTAATGCCATCAGTGCTGGTCCAATTCGCACATTGGCAGCAAGCGGTATTAAATCATTTCGCCGTATGCTCGATGTCAGTGAAAAAATCGCTCCACTGCAACGCAATGTCAGTCAGCAAGAGGTGGGTAATGCCGCACTATTTTTATTGTCGCCTTGGGCAAGTGGCATAACAGGTGAAATCTTATTTGTGGACGCAGGTTTTAATACAGTTGCCATTAGCGAGCAAATCATGGCGATGACAGGTGATGATGAATAAATCATTTCACTGAATTGACCATTTTTTTGGTAATGATAAAAGCACAAGACCAATGATGAGTTTTGTGCTTTTATTTTTATTAAAAAATGATTAAAATGATACATTGTTTTTGTTGTTACTGTTTTAATGATGGATAAAATTCCAAGTTGGGTACTCTGTGGTGCGGTGGTGCTGGCGTTTTGTGCAGGGGTACTAAACACCACTGCACTCATGGGCTTTACGCACATTTCGGCATCGCATGTGACGGGTAATGTCAGTGCTTTGGCGGTGGCAGCTTTGTCTGCCGATTGGCCAAACATGAAGCTGTTTTTGATTTCAATTGCGTCATTTTGGGCAGGCTCTGTACTAAGCGGTTTTATCGTTGGTGGTAGTGAGTTGCACATCAATCGTAACTATGGTTTGGCAATGTACCTTGAGGTTGCTTTGTTGGCATTAAGTTTGGCATTGTACATGAATGACAGTGATTTTGGACAAATGATGATTGCAATGGCGTGCGGATTACAAAATTCTATGGTAACAACCTATCATGGCACGGTAATTCGCACCACACATCTGACCGGTACGACTTCAGATTTGGGGGCGATGGTCGGTCATTGGCTGGCTGATCGCAAGGTAAAGTTTAGCCGAGTGATTGTGCTAAGTGCCTTGTGGTGGAGTTTTGTTGTGGGTGGTTTTATGGCGGTGGTGCTGTATCGTAAGGTTGGGTATTTTTCTATGCTACTACCGATGGTCATTATCTTTGTGGCAGCGGTGAGCTATCGGCATATGGAAAAGTGGTACGACTGTGTGATGGTTTATCTAACAAGAGTGTTTCAATCAAAAAACAACCCCTAAATACAGCCAATAAAAATAGTCCAAAAGTGGACTATTTTTATATGCATCATCAATGAGTGATGATTATTTTTTATTGAGTACTGTCTATCCAGCGTTTTTGACTTTCTTTAATGACCGCTTTGGCTTCATCAATACCAAAGAAACCTTCCACTTTAGTAGTGCCAGCTTTTTTTAGGTCCTTGTAGTGGTTAAAATGGAATTCTAGCTGTTTGATGAGTTGGTTTGGTAGGTCTTCTAGGCTGTTATAAGCGTTGCCGTTGTTGCGGTCGTCTGCTGGTACAACAATAATTTTGTCGTCCACTTCGCCATCATCAACGAATTTCATCACACCAATGACTTTAGCCTTTAAGAAAATACCAGTTGTTAATGGTTGTTCGGTTAAAATCAGTGCGTCTAACTCATCTCCGTCTTCATCTAAGGTTTGCGGAATAAAACCATAATTGCAAGGTTTGGCAAAGGAAATGGGCTCAACACGGTCAAGCTCAAAGCAGGCTAATTCACGGTTCCACTCGATTTTGTGGTTAGAGCCTGTTGGGATTTCCACCACGACATTGATTTTGCCACCATCAACATCGCCTGCGTCTAGAATTTTGTTAAAATCTACCATTGATATTCTCCAATTGGGTTTACTAAGTGAAAAGTAATATAAAAAACGAAGCCATTGTAATATTAAATGGCTCTAAGTGCAATCTCGCCTTCATGCCTTTTTTGTAGATTGTGTATGAATTTGAGAATAAGTTCGTGCGTTTGATTACTGTTAAATTGACCAAACTGCTCAAGTTTAACCATCGTCATGCCAGCATAGCCACAAGGATTGATGGCATTAAAGGCGGATAAATCGTTTGTTAGGTTGATGGCGATGCCATGATAGCTGTGTCCGTGCTTAATTTTAAAGCCCAAACTTGCGATTTTACCTAACATATCGCCATTAGAATTATAAATATATACTCCAGGAGCATCTCGTCTGGCACGAGCAACCAGAGCATTGGGCAGATAGTCGTTGACGATGTCTTCAATGGCTTGTTCGGCATGACTGACCAAATCTCGCACGCTAAAGCCAATGGCGTGCAAATCCCACAAGAAATAGACGGTAAGCTGACCTGTTCCATGCCAAGTTACCTGACCGCCACGGTCGGTATGAATGATGGGTGTGCCGTTATCATAAAGAATGTGTTCTTTTTTGCCTGCCTGCCCAAGTGTATAGACATCATCATGTTCCACCAGCCACAGTTCATCACAGATAGGCGTGCTTTGTTTTTTGGCATCAATCTTCACAAGGGTTCGCTCAAGCATTGCTGTATGTATGTCGGTATACTCGGTGTTGGATAGGGTTTTGATTAGAAATTCAGGGACTTCTGGTGGCGAAAAATCGTTAAGTTTAAGACTGGTCATTATTTTTTTCCGATGCACTACCAATTTTATTATTATAGCACAAAAGAGCAAAATGATGGATAAAACCATGATTTAAACCATCGCAAGGACTTAATAAATCCAACTTTGGATTAAAAAATGGGCTGAAGAAAGTGCCAATATACACAAAGATTGATGCAGTGCTTGAAAAGTTTGGTAAATTTCTGTAAGATTTTATGCAACTATCTCAAAAATAAGACGACTTTTTGGTGAAAATGGGGTATGATGAATCATTTTCTTTCATTATTTTATAACACTCATGAAGCCAATTATCACCTCTTTACTGGATAATGACTTATACAAATTCACCATGCTTCAAGCAATGCTGCATCAGTTCCCTCAGACGCATGGTGTATATCAGTTCCGCTGTCGTAATAATGACGATACAGCCTATCCTGTGGCAGACATTAAAGACGACCTAGAAGCTCAGCTTGATGCATTATGCGAATTAAAATTCAAGCAAGATGAATTGGATTATCTTAGAGATTTACGCTTTATCAAGCCTGATTTTGTTGATTATCTAGAATTATTTCAATTAAAACGCCGTTTTATCACAGTGTCTACTGATGATGATAATCATCTGCATATTAAGATAGAAGGGGCGATGATTCAAGCGATGTTCTTTGAGATTTTTGTGCTATCGATTGTTAATGAGCTGTATTATCAAAGACTTGATAATGAACATGTTCGAAACGAAGGACAAAGACGCCTTGATGAAAAAGTGAGCATGATTAAACATTATGAAATGTTGCAACGCTCAGACATACACAATCCTGAATTTGCCGTGGTGGATTTTGGCACAAGACGGCGTTATTCAAAGGAGTGGCAATACCATGTGGTTCGTACGCTTGCCAAAGCTTCTCCGAGTATTTTTAAAGGCACTTCCAATGTGTACCTTGCCAAAGAGCTGAACCTAACCCCAATCGGTACGATGGCTCATGAATTCATGCAGGCATTTCAAGCCTTAGATGTTCGCCTGCGAGACAGTCAAAAGGCGGCACTTGAGTCGTGGGTGCGTGAGTATCGAGGGGATTTGGGCATTGCTTTAACTGATGTGGTGGGCATGGATGCGTTCTTGCGTGATTTTGATTTGTATTTTGCTAAGCTGTTTGATGGGCTGCGTCATGATTCAGGCGATCCGTATGAATGGGGTGATAAGGCGATTGCTCATTACGAAAGTCTAAAAATTGACCCAAAAACCAAAACTTTAACTTTTAGTGATGGACTGACACTACAAAAAGCGTGGGAGCTTCACGAGTATTTTAAAACTCGCATTAAGACAGGTTTTGGTATCGGCACTAATCTGACCAATGACATGGGTCTAACCCAGCTTAATATCGTGTTAAAACTTGTTGAGTGTAACGGTCAGCCTGTCGCCAAGCTCTCTGATAGCCCTGGCAAAACAATGATTGATGATGATACTTATTTGGCGTATCTAAAGAAAGTTTTTGGTGTGCAGTCATAAACCCAACCATCAATCTATAATCTTAAAAACCCTAGCAAGTGGTCTGCTTTGCTAGGGTTTTTTGATGAGTTGGGCGGTTAAAGGAGCTATTCGTCTGCAATACCTAGCTCATCATCAAAGGCTTGTGCTAATGCTTGCTCTACCGCCTGTATTCGCTCTTGACAGACTTTATAGGCGACAATGGATTCTTCTATGGTGGTTATTAGATTGTCGATGTCTAGCTCATCTGCCTGCTCAAGGTTTTTGGCATTGGTCTTTAGGGTTTGATAAGCGTCTTTAAAAGTAGTTGGGCTTGTCATGGGTTGCTCTGCTGTTCGCTGTTCGTTAAATGGTTATTGTAAAGGATATTGTATGATTTGTTAAGAGTTGGTTTTGCGAAAATAACGCAAGTTGTGGTAAATTCTTTTGCTAATTATAAACGGTGTGTTATTATGTTGTTGATAAGTGTCTTTGTCATGACAGTCATATTGCATGATGACAAAGATGGTAAACAAAGCCATAGATGTGCCGGCAATAGTGTGTCTGTGGCCATTTTCCAAAGGTGTATTCTATGGTTCAATCAACCCAAGAAAAAGAGACCGATTTTTCTCTTAGAACAGATTATCAGCACAATGATGACCAAACTCCGCCATCAGGTGCGGTGCGTCCTGATGTGGTCAAAGGGCTTGTTATTACTGTGATTGCGGCAATCATCGCTTATTTTTCAGCAACCAGCTGGCTACCTTTTGAGCCTTTGACAAACAAGGGCTTAGGGCTTGCCATCTTTGTTGGTATTCTTTGGTTGACTGAAGCCATTCACATCACAGCAACAGCAATTTTGGTTCCGCTTTTGGCATTGTTTATAGGCATTCCAGAGTTTGATACCAAAGCGGCTTTAATCAGTTTTGCTGATCCGATTATTTTTGTGTTTTTTGGTGGTTTTGCTTTAGCAGCAGCCCTTCATGTGCAGAAGCTGGACCGTAAGATTGCTTTTAGTATTGTAAACTTAGCTCAGGGTCATCTAGGCTGGGCGATTACATTGATTTTTGCTGCCACTGGTCTTTTGTCTATGTGGATTAGTAATACTGCCACAGCAGCAATGATGCTACCTTTGGCGATTGGTTTATTAAGCCATGTTGATGCTAAAAAAGATAGAAATACCTTTATTTTTGTACTTTTGGGCATTGCTTATTCAGCATCTATCGGCGGTATCGGTACTTTTATTGGCTCACCACCAAATGGCATCGCTGCCAAAGAATTAGGTCTGGATTTTATTGGCTGGATGAAATTTGGCTTGCCTGTGATGATGGTTATGCTACCAGTGCTACTTGTTGCCATGTATTTTGTTCTTCGCCCAAATTTAAGTCAAAAGGTCAGCATGGAACATGAAGACATTCCTTGGACGACATCTCGGATTTTGACGATTGTTGTATTTTTAATTACCGCAGTGTGCTGGATTTTTGGTAAACAACTTGGCACTGCTTTTGGCTTTAAATCACCTGATACCGTGATTGCACTATTTGCAGCTGTGGCGGTATTGATGTTGGGTTTGGTGAATTGGAAACAGGTATCTGACAACACCGACTGGGGCGTACTCATGCTGTTTGGTGGTGGTATTGCTTTGTCTAATATTATGAAAAATACAGGTGCTTCAGCGGCATTGGCGGAGCAGATTTCAGGTGTGTTAGCGGGTGCTCCCGCCTTGGTGGTTATTTTGGTGGTGGCTACATTCATCATTTTTTTGACAGAGTTTACCAGCAATACTGCATCAGCTGCACTGCTTGTGCCATTATTTGCACCGATTGGTGCAGTACTTGGATTGCCCAAAGAGGTGTTGGTGATGGTGATTGGCATTGGTGCATCATGTGCCTTTATGATGCCTGTTGCAACACCGCCGAATGCCATTGTCATGGGTACAGGTCATGTTAAGCAGGGCGATATGATGAAGGTTGGGTTTATATTAAACCTTGTTGCGGTCGTCATTGTTACCGTTATGGCATATCTACTTTGGATGTAACTTTTTGTTTATCAGTTGTTTTGAACAAAAAACACTCTGTAGCAGGAGTGTTTTTTGTTTTATTATTGGGTAGTGTTTTTAGATGGTGGTATGATTTGTGCAGTCAAGTGGGTTCATTTGCACTTAAAAGTGTTCAAGTGTGCTAGCAAAATGCCGTTCAGTGATTGATGGATTTGTCAGGTTGACTTTTAAGATGGTCAGTTTAATGACGGTCTGTTCATTGTTTGTGAAAGAAAATTATCAAATCCAATAAAAAATGTGATAAAATTATAAAAATTTATCCATGACTTTTAAGAGACAGACATTCTTGTCTTATTCATGCTAAATCAATATTCATCAAGGTTGGTTGTTATGTCTGATAAAAATCCAAAGTTTTCTCGTATTCTATTAAAGCTCTCTGGCGAAGCGTTGGCGGGCGGTCGTGATATGGGTATTGATGCTGATATTCTTGATAAGATGAGCCTTTCTATCGCTCATTTGCGTGGCTTGGGTGTGCAAGTGGGCATCGTTGTTGGTGGCGGTAACTTGTATCGTGGTAGCACCCTACAAAAACAAGGCTTGGTTGGTCGTGTTACAGGCGACCAAATGGGTATGTTGGCTACCGTGATGAATGGTCTTGCCATGCGTGATGCTTTAGTGCGTCGTAATATCAAGACACGCTTGATGTCAGCCCTAACCATCTCAACGATTGGTGAGCCGTATTCTAGTCGTGAGGCGATTCGCCATCTTAATAATGGTGAGGTGTGTATCTTCGTTGCTGGTACAGGCAATCCATTTTTTACCACCGATACGGCTGCTTGCTTGCGTGGTATTGAGATTGAAGCAGGTCTTATCCTAAAGGCGACCAAAGTTGATGGTGTATATGACAAAGATCCAAGCATTCATGAGGACGCTGTAAAATATGACAGCTTGTCTTTTGATGAGGTGCTTGAAAGAAAACTTGGTGTGATGGATTTGACTGCTATTGCTTTATGTCGTGAACATAATGTGCCATTGCAAGTCTTTGATATGAATAAATCAAACGCACTGTTAAATGTGGTGATGGGCGAAAAAGAAGGTACTCGTGTCTATCACTGATTGGTTGTATAAATAACTTTTTAGGTTTTACTTATTTGAGTAATAATTAAGGAATATATATGATTAACGATATTAAAAAAGACGGCGAAAGCCGTATGCAAAAATCACTAGAAGCACTAGAGAATGCCTTTGCTAAGTTGCGTACAGGTCGTGCTCACCCTGGTGTATTATCAGGTGTGATGGTTAGCTACTATGGCTCTGATATGCCATTAAACCAAGTTGCTAGCATCAATGTTGAAGACAGTCGCACGCTATTGGTGCAGCCATTTGATCGCTCTATGGTGCAGGCAGTGGATAAGGCGATTCGTGAGGCGGATTTGGGTCTAAACCCAATGACTGCTGATGTGATTCGTGTACCAATGCCTGCTTTAACTGAAGAAACTCGCCGTGATATGCAAAAAATCGCTCGTGCTGATGCTGAGTCGGCTCGTGTGTCAGTGCGTAATATCCGCCGTGATATGCTTGGCGACATAAAAAATTTGGTCAAAGATAAAGAAATCTCAGAAGATGATGAGCGTCGTGCTGCTGACGACATTCAAAAACTTACCGATGAGTTCATTAAAACCATTGATGCTCGCCTGTCAAAAAAAGAAAACGAACTGATGGAAGTGTGATTGTTCGGTCATGCCCTAGACTGGCTTTATTCTGATGAATAGACTTTAGGTCAAAAAAAGACTTACGCAAGTTTCAAAATTTGAGTAATTTTGAGATTATGTTGTAAGTCTTTGTTATTATTAAGTTTTTGATAATTTTTCTCGAAGATTAAGACATTATGACAAACACCGCTTTGCCACCACTTGCCACCATACCAAAGCACATTGCCATCATCATGGACGGTAATAATCGCTATGGCAAATCTCATCAGCTTGCCACAGGACAAGGGCATATCAAGGGTAAAGATGCACTTGATCCCATTGTTGAGCATTGCTTGGCTCGTGGTGTGCAAGTCTTAACGGTGTTTGCTTTTTCATCGGAAAACTGGGCAAGACCAAAAGACGAAGTGGATTTGCTGATGAATCTATTGACAACAACCATTCATGAGCAGATGCCTAGAATGCACAAATACCGCATTCGTTTAAGATTTATTGGCGACCGCACACAACTTAGAGATGACCTACAGAGACTTATGGCAGATGCGGAGCGTCAAACGGCTCATTTTGAAGCGATGACATTGGTGATTGCCATTAGCTATGGTGGTCGTTGGGATATTACCCATGCCACCAAAGAACTCGTTAAAGAAGCGATGATGGGAGAGATAAGTGCTGATGATATTGATGAGGTGAGTTTGGCACGCCATATTCAGTTGTCGGATTGCCCGCCTGTAGATATGCTGATTCGCACAGGCGGTGATTATCGCATTTCTAATTTTCTATTGTGGCAGGCTGCTTATGCGGAGCTGTTTTTTACACCAACGCTATGGCCGGAGTTTGAGCCACAGGAACTAGACGAGATGATGGCGATGTTTGCAGGTCGTGAACGCCGTTTTGGTAAAACCAGTGAACAAATCCAGAGTCAAACTAATATGGAGTATTCATCATGTGGCAACGCATAAGAACCGCCATCGTACTGGTCATCATTGTTGGCTTTGCACTGTTTGCAAGCTCTATGCCTATTTTTGTCCTTCCGCTACTAGCGGTGGGGGTGGTTATCGCTTCGCATGAATGGACAAAACTGATGCCTAAGTGGAATAAGCCCATCTTGTTTGTCCTGATTACGCTCATCATTACCATCATCTCTATATTTTTTCCAAAAACATGGGTGTTTTGGTGGTCAGCATCACTTGTTATTTGGGCGATGGCATTGTTGTGGGTTAAGCAGTATCCCAATAAAGAAAAGTGGTATGGTCGCCGTTTGGTGTACATGGGTGGTGTGATTTTGACGGCTGCTATTACCGCCATGTATGGGCTGTGGCAGATGTCGCCTTGGTGGCTGATGTATGTCTTTTTGTTGGTTTGGTGTGCTGATAGCGGTGCATATTTTGTTGGTCGCAAACTGGGTAAGACCAAACTTTCTCCTAATGTCTCGCCCAACAAATCGGTTGAGGGACTTGTCGGTGGTCTATTGACTGCAGGCGTGGTGGCTGCGGTCGTAGGTTATTATTTGCAGTTGTCTGGGGTGGCGTTGTTTTGGTTTTTGGCACTATCGGCATTGACGGTGGGAGCGAGCGTATTGGGTGATTTGTTTGAGTCCATGCTTAAACGCCGTGCAGGTATTAAGGATTCGGGCAGTATTTTACCTGGTCATGGCGGTGTGCTTGACCGCATTGATTCGTTATTATCTGCCACACCTATCTTTGCGTTGGGGTTTTGGCTGTTACTTGAAATGGGTATTTTTACAAAAGTATGGATAAAAATGAATTTGGCAAATCTGCTGTAGATTTCATGATGATTGGGTTAAATCATCTGAATATTGAGCGACTTTTGTGCCGAATGGATTTTAGGGTTGGTATGTGATGAAATTTTTAGTTATTTTTGTTGGCAGCTTGTTTTTGAGTGCTTGTGCCAGTCATTTGGCGGTAGAAGAACCTACCCAACAGTCTTTTGATAAACATTGTCAAAGACAATTTGCCACACCCAGTCTTGATGACGCTGACTACCAACAAAAAATCAGTGAGTATCACACCAATACCAGTCTTTGCCAAACAATGAACTCTTTTTAATGACAATGAAGCATTCTGTTTTAAACATTAGCCTGCTCGGAGCGACAGGTTCTATTGGTGATAGCACCCTTGATGTCATCGAACAGCATCAAGGGGATTATCATTTATTTGCCGTCTCTGGATTTGCTAATTGGCAAAAGTTGCTTGAGATTTGTGTGAGATTTAACCCCAAATTTGCAGTGGTTGGCGATGAATTTTTTGTGCAATTTCAAGACGAGCTTGATAAGCTGTCATTAAGAACCACTGCCTTACCACAAAGTCTGAGATTAGATTGGATTGCCAGTCATGATGATGTAGATGTGGTTGTGTGTGCCATCGTTGGTGGGGCAGGGCTTTCATCGACCTTATCTGCTGTGCAAGCGGGCAAAAAAGTCTTGCTCGCCAATAAAGAAAGTCTGGTGATGGCAGGTGATTTGGTCATGAATACCGCCAAGCAGACTGGGGCTGTCATCCTGCCTATTGATAGTGAGCATAATGCAATTTTTCAGTGCTTACCACAGGCGGTGCAAACTGATAAGTCATTGCTCAATCATGATAATTTTGGTATAAAAAAACTATGGCTGACGGCAAGCGGTGGGGCATTTTTGCATAAATCTTATGAAGAGATGCAATCGGCAAGCATAACAGATGCGGTCAATCATCCTAACTGGTCTATGGGTTCAAAAATCACGGTAGATTCTAATACGATGATGAATAAAGGGCTTGAATTCATTGAAGCCTGCCATCTATTTGGTGTGGGTGTAGATGATGTAGAGGTCGCCATTCATCCACAGAGCATCGTCCATTCTATGGTGGAATATGTAGACGGTTCGTGGCTAGCACAAATGGGCAATCCAGACATGAGAGTGCCTATTGGTTATGCTTTGGCGTATCCTAACCGCCTTACAACAGGTACTAAGCCACTTAATCTTTTTGATATGGCAAAACTAGAATTTATTGCTCCTGATGAGAAAAAATTTGCCTGTCTGGCACTTGCCAAAAAAGCGATGAAGCTAGGAAATGGGGCGTGTATTGTACTAAATGCCAGTAATGAAGTGGCGGTGAATGCGTTTTTGCATGGTAAAATACGCCTGACCGATATTGCTGTATTGGTTGAAAAATGTCTGGACAATCCGCTATTTCATAACATTTTAAGTAAATCTTATG
The DNA here is from genome assembly GCF_041807865.1 of Moraxella sp. E33BD. Lineage (NCBI taxonomy): Bacteria > Pseudomonadati > Pseudomonadota > Gammaproteobacteria > Moraxellales > Moraxellaceae > Moraxella > Moraxella sp. E33BD. The sequence continues at coordinate 84,463 of NZ_JBGTZD010000004.1, forward strand.
ATGATTTGGCGGATATTTTAGCACTTGATGAGCAGGTGAGAGTGACCGCTTGGGCATTACTACAAGAATTTTAGAAATTAAAGAGCTAAAGATTGATTATGGCTATGAATGGATTATTGATGTTTTTGGCGGCGGTCTGTGTGCTTGGACCGCTTGTGGCATTGCATGAATGGGGTCATTATATCGTTGCACGATTGTGCGGGGTGAAGGTTTTGACCTACTCTATTGGCTTTGGACCCAAACTGTTTGGCTGGACGAGTAAAAAATCTGGCATTGATTATCGTATTTCTGCCATTCCTTTGGGTGGGTATGTCAAAATGCTTGATGAGCGAGAGGTTGAGGTGGTGCAACACGAGCGACATTTAGCCTTTAATAATCAACATCCATTAAAGAAAATTGCCATCGTAGCAGCAGGTCCTTTGATGAATTTTATCATTGCCATCGGATTGTTTTTTGTGCTGTTCATGCAGCCGTCCGAACAGCTAAACACTCGCATTGGCAAGGTGCTAGATGGAACGCCAGCTGCAGGTGTATTGTCGGTTGGAGAAAAAATCACAGGCATTGATGGTAGGTCCATCAATACTTGGGAAGAGCTAAATTATGCCTTAGCACATCGCATGGGCGAGACGGGCAGTCTTGAGGTTGTGGTTGAACAGGGCGGTAAATTTTCACAAAAGATGGTGCCAATCACGACATTCATGCAAGGTGAGCAACAAGGTCAAGATGCCATTTCAAGCCTTGGGGTATTGCCTTATCAGCCTGTGATAGAGCCTGTGTTGTCGGAGGTTGTGCCTGATGGTGCAGCAGCCTTGATGGGGCTAAAGGTGGGTGATAGAGTTACTGCCATTAATGACACGCCCATCAAAAATTGGATAGACGCCACGCCCATCATCCGCCAAAATCCTGAAAAAATGTTGGATTTTCACATCATAAGAGACGGTCAGCTGATGGTGGTTAAGGTTATGCCAAAAGGCATTAAACAGCGTAATCAGGTGGTTGGTCAAATTGGCGTTAGAGTGAGTCATCAAGGAATAATGTCCATTCCTGCAGAGTATCGCATGATGGTGGAGTATAGCCCAGCACAGGCAATCGCTAAAGCATTCACCAAGACTTATGATTTATCAGCAATGACCGTTGACGCCATTGGCAAGATGATTACAGGGCTGATAGGCATTGAGAATATCTCAGGTCCTATTACTATCGCTGAAGTGTCAAAGACGAGTTTTGAGATTGGTTGGGAGCAAGTATTATCGACCGCCGCCATCATTAGTTTATCTCTTGCTGTGATGAACCTGCTACCCATCCCTGTGCTTGATGGCGGTCATTTGGTATTTTATACCTATGAATTGATTCGTGGCAAGCCAATGAGTGAGTCGGTTCAAGTGATTGGATTGCGTTTGGGTATGTCCTTACTGCTGTGTTTCATGTTGCTTGCAATCAGTAACGATATCATGCGATTGTTTGGCTAATGGCTCAAAATTTAACAATTTAACCATTTATTTTAAAAAAATTGCCAAAAATTGCGAATAAATCTCTTTTGGGGCTTGCCAAAATCGCTTTTTTGGCTTAATTTAGCACGGTTAATGTTGTGTCTTTCTGCTCATTGCTTCTTTTGGATTATTTTTCAATTTGGGCGATGATATGGATATGGCACACATCTTTAAAATTGATAATAATTGTGGATATGATTTTATGTGTATGCCTAAGTTTTCAGGTTTTGTAACTACTTCAATTTCTACCGCCATCATCATGGCGATGACAACATCTGCCCACGCACAGGCCTTTATTGCTAATGATATTGCGATCAATGGTTTACAGCGTGTTACCATTGAAAGTTTACAAACAACCTTGCCCATTCGCTTGGGTCAAAGCGTGAGCGAGGAACAGCTTGCTCAGAGTATCCGTGCATTGTATGCAACAGGGCACTTTTCAAATGTGCAAGCTGAAGTTAAAGACGGTGGGGTGTTGTTTCATGTAACAGAACGACCTGTGATTGCAGAAATTAACTTTAAGGATAATAAACTCATTCCAAAGCAAGGTCTTGAAGAAGGCTTAAAAATGGCAGGTCTGACCGTTGGGGGTGTGCTAAAGCAATCCACTGTAAATGCCATTGAAAATGAGCTAAAAAACCAGTATATCTCGCAAGGCTACTACAACAGCGACATTAAGGTTAATCAAACCGAACTAGATGGCAACCGAGTTAAGCTAGATGTTGAGTTCATTGAAGGTAAGGCGGCAAAAGTTGTTGATGTCAATATTATTGGCAATAAATATTTTAGCGATGAAGACATCAAAGATGAGCTGACTTTAAAAGATAGAGTGATAAACCCGCTTTCAAAAGCCAACCGTTATAGTCAGGAGCGATTAAATGCCAGCCTTGAAGCTTTGCAGGTAAAATACCTAAATAAAGGCTTTGTGCGTTTTAAGGTAGAAAATTCTAGCCTATCCATTGATGAAGAAAAGGATAAGGTATTTGTTGAGATTGCCGTTAGTGAGGGCGAGAGATATAATTTTGGTAAGACGCAATTTTTGGGTGATGTTACCTATGAGATTGATGAACTACAAAAGTTCGTAAACTTTCAAGAGGGCGACAATTATTCACAAGCCAAACTTGACGAGGTTACCACCAAGCTTGCTGGTAAATTCGGTGATGATGGCTATTATTATGCCCAAATTCGCCCAATTACACGAATCAATGATGAGACTCGCACGGTAGATATTGATTATTATATTGATCCTGTACGCCCTGTGTATGTACGCCGTATTAACTTTGCAGGTAACTCAAAGACCAAAGATGAAGTGCTACGCCGTGAAATGCGTCAGCTAGAAGGGGCATTGGCATCAAACTCTCAAATTCAGCTGTCTCGTATACGCCTAATGCGTACAGGTTTCTTTAAAGATGTGCAGGCTGAAGTTATCCCTGTCCCAAACACTCCTGACCAAGTGGACATCAGATTTACTGTACAAGAACAGCCATCGGGTTCATCAACCATCGCTGCAGGTTATAGTCAGTCTGGTGGTTTGACTTTCCAGTTGGAATTATCGCAGTCAAACTTTATGGGTACTGGTAATCGTGTTAATACATCATTTTCTCGTTCAGAGACTCGTGATGTGTATAACTTTGGTATGACCAATCCATTCTTTACTGAAAATGGTGTTTCACAAAGTGTGAATGCTTACTATCGTAAAACCAAGTATGACAATAGGAGTATCAGTAATTATGTGCTAGATTCCTATGGCGGTACGCTAAGTTATGGTTATCCTATCAATGAAAATCAGCGTATTAGTGCAGGTTTTAATATTGATAATACCAAGATTCAAGGTGGTCGTGGCATGGCGGTTAGCAATGTCAAGCGATTACTTGAAGATGGCGGTAAAATTACGATATTTGATGGGAATAAAGCAGGCTTTAGCCATAATTACACCTCGTATAATGCCACATTGGGCTGGAGCTATTCAAGTTTGGATAAACCAGTGTTCCCAACTAAGGGTATGAGCCATAATGTTGATCTTACCTTAGGCTTTGGCGATAAGACATATCAAAAAGCCGTGTACACTGGTAATATTTATTATCCTTTATGGAAGGGTAGTATCCTGCGTGGCTACACCAGACTGGGCTATGGCAATGACTTGCCATTTTATGAAAACTTCTATGCAGGTGGTTATGGCTCGGTGCGTGGCTATAATGCTTCAAGTTTAGGTCCTCGTTCACAAAGATATGATGTTGCCAGTCAGCAGGAGCGACATCGATTGGGGGAAAATGTCGGTGGTAATGCCTTGGCTACCTTTGGTGCAGAACTGATTTTACCATTACCATTTAAAGGTGATTGGGTTGACCAAGTCCGTCCTGTACTATTCTTTGAAGGCGGTCAAGTGTTTGATACCACAGGTATGGATAAGCAAAAAGTGAATCTAAAGCAAATCACCAATGGTAATGCCCAATCAACAAGCTACACTGTGCTAGAGCAGGATAAAGAGCTTCGCTATAGTGCAGGTATTGGTGCAACATGGTACACGCCAATTGGACCATTATCTATCAGCTATTCAAGGCCGATTAACAGCAAAGCTAATGATGAGACTGAAAAAGTCCAATTCCAAATCGGTAGCGTGTTCTGATGGCAACGCTCCTACAGCTGATTGAAGTGATTGAAAAAGTACAGCCTGTTTTAAACAAGGCTGTACTTGGCATATCTGACACCCAAAAAACTGTACTGCGTGTGGCGAATTTATCAGATGCCGATGCTGATGCTGTGGCATTCATCGCTCACACCAAGTATGGCGATGACTTGATGAGTAGCCAAGCAGGTGTCATCATTGCAAGCGAGTCGTTCACGCAATCCATTCCTAATACAGCGGTCGCCATCATCGTCAAAGATGCGTACTTGGCATATGCTTGTGTTAGTCCACTATTTGCTTATGAGCCCAAACAGGTATCAAACATACACCCAACCGCCATTATCTCACCAACAGCCGTGCTGGCAGAGGGTGTGAGTATCGGTGCTTATAGCGTGATTGGTGAAAATGCACAGATTGGGGCGAACTCTGTCATTGGGTCAAATGTAACGATTGATGATTTTGCGGTGCTTGGGGAGCGTTGTCAGATTTCTTTTCATGTCAGCATCGCTCATCACAGTCAGCTTGGTGATGAAGTAAGCATTCATGCCCATGCTAGTATTGGGGCAGAAGGCTTTGGTTTTGCCCCAAATCCGACCAAAGAGGGGCTTCGTTGGCAGCGTATCGCACAGTTGGGGCGAGTGGTCATTGGTAGCCGAGTGCGTATTGGTAGCAATACCTGTATTGACCGTGGGGCGGTTGGTGATACGGTCATTGGTAATGATGTCATTATTGATAATCTGGTGCAGATTGCCCATAATGTGCATATTGGCGATGGCACAGCGATTGCTGCAAAAGTTGGCATTGCAGGCAGTACGCATATTGGTCGTCATTGCATCATTGGCGGGGCAGCTGGCATCACAGGGCATATCACGATTGCTGATGGAGTTACCATTACCGCCATGACAATGGTAACCAACCATATCAAAGAAGCAGGTAGCTACTCATCAGGTACAATCGCCATGCCGACAGCCAAATGGCGTCGTGCCACCATCAAGTTTCGTCAGTCTGGTGAAAAATAATCAAAAGCCTGTTTGGATTTATTTTATAAAATATAAATAAAGTACTATTTACTGTTCTTATACTAAGGATACACCATGTCAAATACCACCATCGATATTGATCTACTCACCCAAGAGGATTTGGACGCACTAAATGAGCGAGGGGTTACCTTGCCTTTAAAATACGACCAAATCAAGCACTATCTGCCACATCGTTATCCGTTCATGCTAATTGACCGTGTAACTGCTTGCTCGCCTAATCATTGGATTACTGGCTACAAGAACATTACAATCAATGAAGAGCTGTTCAATGGGCATTTTCCTGACAATCCCATCATGCCAGGCGTACTGATGGTTGAAGCGATGGCTCAGTTGTCGGGTATTTTGGGTTTTATTAGTGCAGGTCAGACTTCTAAAAGTGGCTACTTGTATCTGTTTGCAGGTGTGGATAAGGTACGCTTTAAAAAGATGGTTAGTACAGGCGATACTTTGGTGATTCGTTCAAAGGCGACCAGAAGTGTGCGTGATATTTACAAGTTTGAGTGTACTGCTCATGTTGATGGTGAGTTGGCGTGTAGTGCTGAGATTATGATTGCTCGTCAAAAAGTTGCTGATTTGTGATTGATGAATGTAGTGAGATGTATTAAACTAGGTAATAAATTTCAAGCTAAGACTTGGTTGGTTATACTAAATAGTATGACAATCATGTTAACTATAAAAATCATGGATAATACCATGTGGGAGTTTTTGGGGTAGGTATGAGCATTCACCCAACCGCCATCATTGATGAATTCGCCATCATTGATGAAACAGCTGTTATTGGTCCTTATTGTATTGTTGGTAAGAATAGTAAAATTGGTGCACACACGATACTAAAAAATCATGTCATTGTGGGTGAGAATACCACGATTGGTGAGCATAATGAGATTTATCAGTTTGCTAGTATTGGTGAAAATCCGCAAGATTTAAAATATGCAGGCGAGACGACTTATCTGGAAATCGGAGATTATAATTGTATCAGAGAGTCTTGCACCTTTCATCGTGGTACGGTTCAAGATCGTGGCTTAACTAAGATTGGTAGCCATAATCTATTTATGGTCAATACGCACATCGCTCATGATTGTGTGGTGGGTGATCATAATGTGCTTGCTAATAATGTTGGTGTGGCAGGGCATAGCCATATTGGTCATTATGTGATTATCGGTGGTCAGTCAGGTATCCATCAGTTTTGCCGTATCGATGATTATAGTATGATTGGTGGTGCAAGTCTCGTCTTAAAAGATGTGGCGGCATTTACGATGGTTTTGGGCAATCCTGCTAAGACGCATGGCATCAATAAAGAGGGTATGCGTAGAAAAGGCTGGAGTGCCGAGACGATTAAAATACTAGACGATGCTTATCGGGTGGTATTTCGCTCCGGTCTGATTCGTGGGCAGGCATTAGATGAATTACAAAAGCTGGTCGTTCATGAACCTAAGGTTCAGCTGTTCATCAACTCTCTACAAAATAGTCAGCGAGGCTTAACTCGCTAATTTAATCCGTTAATACAAAAACCCATAACTTTTAGCTAGGGGTTTTTGTATTTTATTTTATTTGACTTTTGTTTATTAATAAATCAAACTATTATAGCAACAATACTGCAAGATATATTTGTAAGGTTGTTAATTAATAGGTAAGTAATCAGTGATCGTTGGGCTGATTGTGCCATGACGATGAAAAATGATAAACAGATAAGGAGAGTTTATGTCTGTGCAACGAGAAAGTTGGTCGGCACGCTCTGGATTTATTTTGGCTGCCATTGGTTCGGCAGTCGGCCTAGGGAATATTTGGCGTTTTCCGTATGTTTCTTATGAAAATGGCGGTGGTGCGTTTTTTATTCCGTATTTGATTGCCTTAGCGACAGCAGGTTTCCCACTATTGTTTTTGGATTATGTGGTTGGGCAAAAGTACCGTGGTGCACCGCCAACCGCTTATGGACGCATGGTAAAATCTGCCGAAGGCGTGGGTTGGTGGCAAGTATTGGTCTGCTCTGTCATTGGTATTTATTATGCTAGCGTGCTTAGCTGGGCAGGTCAATATACCCTGTACTCATTTAGCCAAGCGTGGGGCGAAGATACAGAAAGTTTCTTTTTTGATCACTATCTACAAAACGGCTCAGGGTTAGATTTTACCTTTGTGCCAAGCCTATTCATTGGCGTTGTGGTGGTGTGGGCAATTGTGCTATTCATCATGTATGGTGGTATCAGAAAAGGCGTTGAGCTGGTTAATAAGATTTTTATTCCATTGCTTGTTGTTATGTTTGCCATTATGGTGATTCAAGCGGTGCGTCTGCCAGGTGCAGTTGAGGGTCTTAATACCTTCTTTACACCAAACTGGGCGGCGATGGCAAACCCAAAAGTATGGCTTGCGGCTTATGGTCATGTGTTCTTTTCAATGTCTATCGGCTTTGGTATTATGGTAACTTACTCATCATACCTAAAAAAGAACGCCAACCTGACAGGTTCTGGACTGATGGTTGGTTTTGCCAACTCATCATTTGAAATCTTAGCGGGTATTGGTATTTTCTCGGTGCTTGGCTTTATGGCGACGGCATCAGGCAAGCCTGTGGCAGAAGTTGTCTCTGGCGGTATTGGCTTGGCTTTCGTGGCTTTCCCAAAAATCATCTCAAGCATGGGTGATGCTGGCACGATTATCGGCGTGTTGTTCTTTGCTTCGCTATTTGTAGCAGGTCTGACCTCGATGGCAAGTATCATTCAAGTGCCAATCTCTGCGGTTGAAGATAAATTTGGTTGGTCGCACAAAAAAGCCGTTACCATCGTTGGTGGCATTTCGGCAATCATTTCTATTGTACTGTTTTCAACTAAGACGGCGATTACCTTTGTTGATATCATCGATCATTTTGCCAATAATATTGGCGTGGTGTTTGGTGCGATTTTGTCAATCATCTGGGTAACTTGGCTAAACCGTGGTTTGCTTGATAAACTTATCCGCCATATCAATGGTATTTCAAGTGTCAAAGTGGGTGTAGGTTGGTCGTTTGTATTAACTGTAATTACGCCAATCTCCTTGATTGCTGCGTTGGTACTTAGCCTAAAATCACTACTGACCGAAGGTTATGATAGCTATGACTTCATCACGCAACTTATCTTTGGTTGGGGTGTGGTAGCAATCTTTGCTATCGGAGCAATGTTACTAACAAAAGCTCGTGGACATAGTTCTCATGGCGAACAAAAGGGGGGTTATTATGAATAGCACAGCTTTAATTATCATGATAATAGCATTGGCTGCTATTTGGGGTGGCTTGATTTTATCCGCCATCCATTTGATAAAAAACCCTGATATTGATATGGATGAAGTACCAAGTGAGTAATTTGCCAAATTGGTGAGTGGCTCACTCAGTTAAAAAACACACGCTTTATTGGGCGTGTGTTTTTATTTGGTTTTAAGAAGTTGAGTTTGCCGATGTTTTGTAATCAGCTAAGCTCTAATGCAGGCACTTCCAACCCTTGTTTGGTATAAAATTGTGCCACAAATACCCCAAAACGGTCTTCTTCAATACTGGCTCTAATGCCTGCCATGAGATTTTGATAAAAGCGTAGGTTGTGAATGGTGTTTAATTGAGCAGATAGCATTTCATTGCATTTGTGCAGATGATGTAAATAGGCACGGCTAAAATTCTGGCAAGTATAGCAGTCGCATTCACTATCTAAGGGTGATGTGTCATGACGATGGACAGCATTTTTGATTTTTATCGCCCCTGTTGATGTGAACAGATGACCGTTTCTTGCGTTGCGAGTTGGCATGACACAGTCAAACATATCCACACCACGACGCACCGCCTCAATAATATCAACAGGAGTGCCTACGCCCATCAAGTAGCGTGGCTTATCAGACGGCATAAGATTGGGTAGATAATTGAGTACGCCCATCATTTCATCTTTTGGTTCGCCCACCGAAAGACCGCCAATGGCATAGCCATCAAAAGGCATCTTTAACAGTCCTGATAGCGATTTTTCACGCAAATCTTGATACATAGAACCTTGAACGATGCCAAACAGAGCATTTTTATTGCCTAGCTTTTGATGTTCATCAATGCACCGTTGCCCCCAGCGAAGTGAAAGCTCTAAAGATTTATCTGCCTCAAGATGGGTGGCAGGGTAAGGTGTGCATTCATCGAACTGCATGACGATATCGGAGTTTAGCGATTTTTGGATTTGCATTGAAATCTCAGGCGACAAAAATACTTTAGCTCCGTCAATCGGCGAGCGAAAATACACGCCTTCCTCTTTGATTTTACGCATTGCTCCAAGACTAAATACCTGAAAACCACCAGAATCCGTCAAAATTGGTTTATCCCAACCGATAAAGTCATGCAGTCCGCCAAACTGATCAATAACAGCAGTGGTAGGGCGAAGCCATAGATGAAAGGTATTGCCCAAAATGATGTCTGCACCGATGGCATGGATGTCTTTAGGTAGCATCCCTTTGACAGTGCCATAAGTTCCCACAGGCATAAAAGCAGGGGTCTGTACTTGTCCGTGTGCTAAATGAACCGTGCCTCTTCTGGCACGAGTGGTAGAGCAGGTGTTATGTAGAGTAAATTTCATATGATTGGTCTTAATTGGTAATGTGGGTGAATTTTTTAACAGTGCTATTTTTACAAGGTTATTTTGATAAAGTCATCATAATAAAAACCTGTTATTTTGCCTATCGGTCTTGTGTTAGTTTTTATCCAGTAACATTGCATCGCCATAGCTAAAAAAGCGATAACGCTCACTGATGGCATGAGCATAAGCTTGTTTGATGTTGTCAGTGCCAGCAAAGGCAGACACAAGCATCAGCAGGGTGGATTTGGGTAGGTGAAAATTGGTAATCAATCTATCCACCACACCAAAGTGATAAGGTGGATAAATAAAAATTTGTGTATCACCACTAAACTCAGTCAGTTTGCCATCTACACGATGTAGATGGGCGGTCTCTAGCGTACGAGCAACGGTCGTGCCTGCAGCGATGATTTTCCCACCATTTGACTTGGTTTCATTGATTTGATTGGCGGTTGCTTGTGGCAAGTGAGCGTATTCAGCGTGCATGATATGCTCTGATAGATTCTCTGCTTTAACAGGAGTAAAAGTACCTGCACCAACTTGAAGCGTTACAAAGGCAATCTTAACACCTTTATTTTTTAATTCATTTAGCACTTTTTCATCAAAATGTAGGCTTGCGGTTGGTGCAGCAACACTGGCCTCTTTGGCAGGGTCATAAAATACCGTTTGATAACGAGTGTCATCATCTTGGTCGGCTTTGCGTTCAAAATAAGGCGGAATAGGCATCTGCCCATAGCGTTCTAAGTCTGGTAAAATCGGTGCATCAAATTGCAAGATGAATAAGTTTTTGTCTCGTCCACACATGGTGGCTGTTATGTTGCCGTCCGCCAAACTAACTGTCTGCCCAAGTTTTAGGGCACGACTAGAGCGAACATGACAGTGAGCGATGCGTTGCTCATGATTGGTGATGCGTTCAATAAGCACCTCCACCGCACCACCTGTATCCTTAATGCCAAATAGCCGAGCCTTCATCACTTTAGTGTCGTTTAACACAAGCAAGTCGCCTTTATTTAATAGGCTGGGCAAATCGGTGAATGCCAAATCCGTGCGTCTGTTGCCTTGCACATGAAGCAGGCGAGAAGCTGAACGCATAGCGAGCGGATAACGAGCGATGAGTTCGTCAGGTAAATGGTAATCAAAATCGGCGGTCAGTAGTGGCGTGGTCATGAGTTTTGTTTTCATAAAAAGCCTATTCTATCAAATTTTTGGCAAAAATTGGATGTTCTGCTGATTTTTTCTTATAAAATTAAACGATATCTTTGTTGGGCTGTTCGTAAATCGCTTAGATGGTTTCAGTCATGCTTGTTTGGATGTTTTATATGGCGACATAGACCAAAGCTTAGGGCTGATGGGTTATTTGGTTGATTTTGATAAAAGCAATGTATGACCTAATAAAATCATGCTACAATAAAGTAAGTCTATCATATGGCGGTTTTGCCAAAAACATACGCTAACTAACATTGATACCAATCCATAACCAATAAGATACCATGTTTAATCCCTTTAAAAAGAAAACAACCATCAGCATGACTGATATTAATAAAGTGATGAGTGAATTTACTTTATATGAGCAGTCGTTGGCGACTTATATAGATGGTCATGAGCTAAGTGGCGATACACTAAACCTAACCCTAAAAGTGCATAAAAATGCCAACCAAGCCGAGCTTGAAAAGGTGTATCACGACCTAAGGAGCAGACTGCATCTAATTGGTGTTGGGGAGGTGAATCTTAATGTTGTTTTGTCTGATAAAGTTGCCCCAACTGGCACAAAAATAGATATCAGTGGTCAGCAAAAGACGGGTGTGCAGAATTTTAATCCCAATAACAGTGTTCAAGATGGCAGTGATGCCATGTCAGAGCAATCTACACCCACCAAATCCGTCTCTAGGCAGTCTGATATCGCTGTGCATCCACGCATTCGCCATATCATTGTTGTGGCATCTGGCAAGGGGGGTGTGGGTAAATCTACCACCACTGTGAATATCGCCCTTGCTTTACAGAAGCTTGGTAAGAGAGTAGGTATCTTAGATGCCGACATCTATGGGCCATCTGTGCCTGATATGCTTGGTGTGGTAGGGGTAAAACCTGCTGTTGAAAACGATCAATTTGTACCAATAGATGCTCATGGGCTTGCTATGCTCTCTATTGGTAGCTTGCTAGAGAGTGATAATACCCCAGTGGCATGGCGTGGCATCAAGGCGACAGGTGCTTTGATGCAACTATACAATCAGACTAACTGGCCACATCTTGACTATCTGGTTATTGATATGCCGCCTGGTACGGGCGATATTCAGTTAACCCTTGCTCAGCGTATTCCGATTACAGGAGCGGTGATTGTTACTACGCCACAGCACATCGCTTTACTTGATGCTCAAAAAGGCATGGAAATGTTTTTTAAGACTGATATCCCTGTTATTGGTGTGGTGGAGAATATGGCACTACACACTTGCACGAATTGTGGTCATGTAGATGCTATTTTTGGGGAAAATGGCGGCAAGGGTCTAGCCAAGCGTTATCAAGTGCCATTATTGGGACAGCTTCCGCTTGCCACAGGCATCCGTGAGAATATGGATAAAGGCAGTCCAAGCGTGCTATTGGGTGATGACTTTTCGGTGTATTATGAGCATATCGCTAACAATATTGATGGTCAAATTGGTAAGTTTGATAAAGGAGAAAGTGGGCGGATATTTTAATTGGCTTGATAAAAAGTCTAATGCAATATCGGTACTTTAAATTGCCTAAGTCATCATTATCCTTTATAATGCAAAAATTTTTAGTAGCGTATTGTTTGTGGTTTTAGCCATAAGGCAAAGAATTTTACAATAAATATTTTAAGTGAGAAATCATTATGTCCATCAAGTCAGACCGCTGGATTCGTCAAATGGCGACAGAGCATCAGATGATTGCTCCGTTTGAGCCAAACCAAATCCGCCATAATGAACAAGGCGATAAAATCGTCAGTTACGGCACATCAAGCTATGGCTATGATGTTCGCTGTGCCAATGAGTTTAAGGTGTTTACTAATGTGCATTCCGCCATTGTTGACCCTAAAAACTTTGATGAAAAAAGTTTTATTGATATTGTCGGTGATGAATGTATCATTCCGCCAAACTCATTTGCATTGGCTCGTACGGTAGAGTATTTTAAGATTCCACGAGATGTGCTGACCATCTGTTTGGGCAAATCTACTTATGCACGCTGTGGAATCATCGTTAATGTTACACCCTTAGAGCCTGAATGGGAAGGTCATGTTACTTTGGAATTTAGTAATACCACTAATCTACCTGCACGCATCTATGCAGGCGAGGGCGTGGCACAGATGCTATTTTTTCAATCTGATGAGGTGTGTCAAACTTCCTATAAAGACCGTGGTGGTAAATATCAGGGACAGACAGGCGTTACATTACCGAAAACTTGATGTCATTGAGTGATACTTGGTTACATAAGTTAAACCGCAATTTTCAAAAGATTGTTCTACAATGAGCAATCTTTTGTTTTTTATGACTATTTTGGTTTAAGGTTTGGCAGGTTGGATATTGGCGAAAAATCACCAGTTTGATGCTAAAATGGCACGCCAACGAGCAAGAAAATAGCCCAAAAGCTAAATCATTTTGAGCTAGAAGAAACCATTAAATGGAATGATTATTTGTCATCAGTGATTAAGGCATGGGTCTTGGCATTAACAGGATGCGTGGGCTGTGTTTTGTGGAAATAGACTAAAAAGATGGAGCGAGTATGTACCGTCAATGTTTGGTGGCAGCGTTTGGGCTGATGGCTCAAGTTGGGCTGGCAAATTCATCGGAGATTTCTAATACATCAATACAGAGCATTCATGATGATATCCATGAGCAGGCACTACCCCATGTCATCAAAGCTAAGATGATGGCGGTAGGGCTGTCTGACGAAGAGATAAGTCTGTGGATTGAGCCATTAGACGGCATTAGTATTGCAAAAACACCCACTCAAGCCATTAGACGACATACTCCAATCGTTCGCCACCGTGCCGATAAGCTGCGTACACCTGCATCCACCCAAAAGCTCATCACAACCTTGATTGCTCTGCACACTTTGGGGGAGAACCACCGTTGGTTTACTCGTATCTATCCTAAGGGTGTGATATTAAATGGGGTGCTGTATGGCGATTTGGTCATCAAAGGCTCTGGCGATCCTTCTATGACGCATGATAGACTTGTTGCCATGCTTGAGCAAGTACAAAAGCAAGGCATACGCCATATTCATGGTGATATCATCATTGATAACTCAGCTTTTACCAATGTTAAATACGACATTCAGGCTTTTGACGGACAGGGGTTTCGTGCTTATAATGCTGCACCGAATGCTTTTTTGGTTAATTTTGGCACAGTGGAAGTTGATGTTTTACCATCAGGGCATGATAAGTTGGTACAGATTGGCAATAAAAAAGCCATTGCTTTTACCCCGACAGACGCACAAAGTGCTGCTGTGCGAGTATTGCCACCACTTGATGATTTTGATGCACCAACTCAAATCGCTGCCAATCATGCCAGTTGCTTAAACGACACCAAATTTCATCTGACGGATACAAAGCTGACCATCTTAAGTGGTACACGGGCTTCTTGTGGTAGGCGGTCTTATTGGCTAACTTTTGCTGATTCGGATACTTTAGCACTCAAGGCGGTAAAGGGTGTTTGGCGGTCACTAGATGCTAAATTTTCAGGTCATGTTCGCATACAGACGGATGTTGATAGCCCGACTATTGCATGGCTTAGCTATCCATCTAGACCGCTATCAGAGCAGATTTATCTTATTAACCAATACTCTAATAATGTCATGACCGAACAGGTGGCATTATCGTTGCCATTATCCATACCGATGTCAGGACAGTCTAAGATGAGCGACTACTCTCGTGCGTTTAACTTCATTAATAAATGGTGGCAGACACACTTAACCACGCAACCGCCCATCATGAGCAGGGCATCTGGATTGTGCAGGGATTGTGGCATTACAACAAGTGCGATGGCGGATTTGTTGATATTTGCTTATCATCAGCCAAATTTTGAGGTGTTCAAGGAGTCATTACCGATTGCAGGGCAGACAGGGACAATGCTGTCTTTGGCAGAGCGTGATGCTAGCCATCCTGCCATCGGTCGTGCTTATGTCAAGACAGGCACGCTCAACAATGTCAAAAGTTTGGCTGGATATGTGATGGATACACAAGGCAGATGGTATGTGTTGGTTGCCATCATCAATGCCCCTAATGTGGGGCATGATAGCCGTGCCACCGCTGTGCTTGATGAGACTTTGAGCTATATTGCCACACGCTGACGGTAGATTGGGCTAAAATAAAAACAGCCCTTAGCTGGGCTGTTGTGTGAATGATGGGTTTTAATGATTTTATATCAACAACTCAAGCACTGCCTTTGAGCCAACAAAACCAACAGCAAGTAAAATAAAGCCATAGATGGTAAAATTAGCAGCACGCTTGCTACGCCAGCCAAAGCGGTAATGTCCGATGATAAAAATACCAAAGATAAGCCATGACAGCACGCTAAAAAACAGCTTGTGAGCGATGTGCTGTGCCATGATATCATAAGTTGAGACAAAGCCAAGACCTAAGGCGATACTTAAAATCACAAAGCCAACTAAAATCATGTCAAAAAGCAAGTTTTCCATGCTCTGCAAACTTGGTAGCTTACTTACCCAAAAACGATGAATGGTCTGATGTTTTAGCTCTCGGATTTGTAGTTTTAGAATGATTGCTTGTACAGTCGCCATCAGTAGTACACAATAAGCAGCAAAAGACAGTAAAATATGGGCTTGTAGTATTGATGTCAGCTCACCTAAAGGTTCGTACGGTGCTCGCCCAAAAAACCCCACACTAAGACCAGCTAAAGCAGTTGGGACGGCAAGTATGCCCAAACTCATGATGGGGCGATATAAACAAAACAACACAAAAAACACCAAAAAAAACAGACTGATTAGGCTGATGGTGTTAAAAATGTGTAGATTAAGACCGTAGGCAGTGATGATTTGCGGAAATAATAAAAACGCATGCAGTCCTGCACCGATCAATAAGGCGGTGATAAAAATTTGTTTGTTAATGGGTTGTTGTTTGGCGAGTTTTTGATACAAAAAACCAACAACTGTTGCATAAATTATCGCAGTGATGACATAGATACTAAGCACAAGAACCCCTAATTTGGATAAAAATTGCAAAAAACGAGCATTTTTTATCACACCTTTTAATTTAAATTGGTATAATTGCATAATTTATCATAAAATAGACGGTATTTGTAGTTTTCGCATTGTTTGATTTTAGATTAATTTGGAAAAATTATGTTTGATACGCTAACCGAACGACTTTCTGGCAGCCTTCGCAACATCGCTGGTACAGGACAGCTGGCTGAAGATAACATTAAAGATACACTGCGTGAAGTGCGTATGGCACTTTTAGAGGCGGATGTGGCACTACCTGTAGCTCGTGAATTTGTCGCTAAGGTCAAAGAAAAGGCATTGGGTCAAGAGGTGCTCAAAGAGCTTGCTCCAGGTCAGGCTTTTGTTAAAATCGTTTATGATGAACTTACCGAGATGATGGGTTCTGCCAATCAGTCTTTGGAGATGACAGGAAAATCGCCTGTTGTCTATCTGTTGGCAGGTCTGCAGGGTGCAGGTAAAACCACGACTGCAGGTAAACTTGCCAAATACATTCAAGATAAACAAAAGAAAAAAGTCATGCTTGTGTCGGCTGATGTATACCGTCCTGCTGCCATTAATCAGCTTGAATTTGTCGCAGGGCAAGTTGGGGCGATGTTCGTGCCATCAAGTGTGAGCGAAAACCCTATTGATATTGCCCGCCGTGCTATTGAAGAAGCAAAAATCAAGTATGCCGATATCCTAATTATTGATACTGCAGGTCGCTTGGCGATTGATGAGGAGATGATGGATGAGATTAAGGCATTAACAGCAGCGGTCAACCCAACCGAGACTTTGTTTGTTGTGGATAGCATGACAGGTCAGGATGCGGCTAATACCGCCAAAGCCTTTAATGACGCATTGCCGTTGACGGGTGTCATTTTGACCAAAACTGATGGCGATGCTCGAGGTGGGGCGGCGTTGTCGGTGCGTGCCATCACAGGCAAGCCGATTAAGTTTTTGGGTCGTGGTGAGAAACTAGAAGCACTGGAGTTATTCCACCCAGAACGAATCGCACAAAGAATCTTGGGTATGGGTGATGTGTTAAGTTTGGTTGAGGAGGTTGAGAATAAGATCGACCGTGAGCAAGCTGAACGCATGGCAAAAAAACTCCAAAAAGGTGGTGAGTTTGACCTAGAGGACTTACTCAATCAGTTCCAGCAAATGAAAAACCTAGGCGGTATGGCAGGCTTTTTGGATAAAATGCCAGGCATGGGTGGTGCCGATTTACAAAAAGCGATGGAAGAAGCAAAACCTGAAGAGAAGGTTAAAGAGATGGAGGCACTCATTCACTCAATGACGCCATTTGAACGCCAAAACCCTGATAAGATTACCCCTAGCCGAAAACGCCGTATTGCTGCAGGCTCAGGCAAACAAATCCAAGATGTCAATCGCTTGCTTAAACAACACAAGCAGATGGCAAAAATGATGAAGATGATTAGCCGTCCTGATGGCATTGGCAAGATGATAAAAGCGGTGCAAGGTTTAACCAAAGGTATGTCGGGTGGCGGTGGGCCATTGTTTGGTGGTGCAGGTAAAGCTCAGGCAGGTATGAGTGAAGCACAGATGAAACAATCAATGGCTGAGTTGGGGCTTAATCCAAATAATATGCCAAGCATGGAGGAGATGCAAAAACGAATGCAAGCGATGGAAGGGCAATTTCCAAACTTTAAAAAGCGTTTTTGATGCGTCATGGCAAAAAACACTCAAGACCTAACTGAGTGTTTTTTGTCTTTCATTATTGAAAAATTAAAATTACCCAAACAATTACCGAAATTAAGCCGTCTGTATTTCTGTATTAAAGTGGTGGCAGAAGATTAAGCGAGTGTGTGAGCTGTTATGTTAGTTGCATTTGATACTATTTTTGATCAATGTGCCATTGCTGTGATGACTGCTGATGGGCAGATGATTTATGATAAGTCGGTGGCAGGTTCTCGTGGTCAGACAGAGATTATCCTGCCGATGCTTGATGAGGCTTTGAATGAGCTTGGTATTGATGTCAAAGAGGTTTTGGCATGGGCGTTCAATCGAGGGCCTGGTGCATTTAGTGGTATCCGCATCAATACAGCGGTGGTACAGGCATTATCGGTGGCAAATGATGCCCCATGTGTCGGTATTTCAAGCCTTAAGGCATTGGCACATGCGTTAATATCCAAAAAAAATCTACCCAATAACAGCCGTATTACCAGTGTGATAGATGCCAGACAAAACCAAGTTTATGCAGGTGATTTTGTGTTAGCTGATGGTGCTTTGGTAGTCAAAGATGAATACCTGTTAGATTATGACAGCGTGGTTGTTTCTGATGTCATTGTGGGCAATGGTGCTGATTTAATACAAAGCACGGCACAAAAATTAAACTTAGAGCCTACCGCTTATCACATCGCACAGCTTGCTTATCCGATATGGCAAGCAGGTGGTGCGATCAGTGCTAAGCAGGCTTTGCCAGTGTATCTACGCCATAATGCCTGGAAAACACTTGCCGAACAAGGTAAAAAACAAGCGAATTGATGACTTTTTGTTTGTGAGAGCGTTTTAAAATATCGTCTCAATCACCATGGTCATAAGAACGGTAATAAAACAGCTAATTTAAATCACTGATTAAGCCAATATTATGGATATTTTACTTTTCTTAAAAGCTATTGTCATGGGCATCGTTGAAGGTGTGACGGAATTTTTGCCCATATCAAGTACAGGCTACATGATTTTATCTGCCGATATCATGGAGTTTTGGGATAAGGACAAACGAAATTTGTTTATCGTTTTTGTTCAACTTGGGGCGATTTTGGCGGTGATTTATGACTATTGGGGACGGCTATGGACAGCGTTGATGGGGCTATTGACGGGTAAGTCGAGCAACATGAGTAACCCTAGATTGCTAGGCATGGCACTTATTGTTGCCACACTGTCTGTCATGGTGGCGGGTTTTACGCTAAAAGATTTTATTACAGATGTGTTGTTTCATCCACTCATTGTGGCGATGATGCTGATCATTGGGGCGATACTTATTATTTATGTTGAAAAACACCCAAAGGCAGTTCAGGCACAAGAAGCTGAACACATTGATGTTAAAATGGCATTAAAGATTGGCTTGGTGCAGTGTTTGGCACTCATACCTGGCACAAGCCGTTCGGGTTCGACCATCATTGGTGCATTATGGTTTGGGGCATCTCGCAAGGCAGCGACCGAGTTTTCGTTCTTTTTGGGTATTCCTGTGATTATCGGTGCGGCACTTTTGGATTTATTAAGTAATAAAGATGTGCTACAGATGGGTCAGGATTGGGCGGTTTTGGCAGTAGGAACGGCAGTTTCGTTCATCGTGGCATTGCTGTGCATTCGTTTGATGGTGGCATGGGTGTCCAAAAAAGACTTTATGATTTTTGCGTATTTGCGTATTATTACAGGGTTGGCGGTGCTAGTGGTTTATTTTCTTTTTGACTATCAGATTCAAGGCTGATGTGCTGCATGGATATTTTGGTTGTTGGTACAGATGCTGATGCTAGGATTTTTGATGAGCTTGTCTTGTTGAGTGCTCAATATGATTTGCCACTGACTTTATCCTTTAAACTACTATCAAAGGTGAATGATAAGTTTATCTTGACAACCACCTTGGATTATCCGGATAGTACCATCATTGCCATCATAAAAAACAGTCCTGCCATCATTTGGGCAAGCGATAATGGCATCATGAAATCATCACTTCACTGGCAAGCATTGACCAAACGAATCGTTAATGCAGGGCGAAAGTCTGAGTTGATTTTGCAGGCGTGTAAATTGAACGCTCAGATGACAGTGATTGATGGTATGGCAGGTTTTGGGCATGATGGGTTGATTTTGGCGAGTACGGGCGTGCAGTTGCACATGATGGAGCGACAGCCACTCATGGCGTTGTTGCTATTTTATGAGCATGGACTGATGAGTGGCAATCAAAACTGGCAAAAATTACTGTCTTGCATTCATATTCATTATGGGGATTTTTTACTAAGTGAGCTTGGGTTACCAAAGGTGGATTTGGTGTATCTTGACCCCATGTTTCCTGCTGACAGCTACACCGCCAAAGTGGGCAAGAATATGCAGGTGCTACATGAGCTAGCACCGCCACCAAGTAGTGATGATGAACGACTGCTTTTGACGCAGGCAATGCGTACGGCGATCTGCGGTGGTAGGGTGGTTGTCAAGCGTCCAATATCTGCCCCTTATCTGTCTGGTCAAATACCGGCACAAAGCATCGCCAATGATGCGATTCGCTTTGATAGATATCAAGTAACAACATCTTGAACTGTGTGATATAAGGAGTGATGATGCAATACGAATATGTGATCATGTTGGTGGTTTTGATTATGGCGTGGCAGAATTTTTCTTTAAGACGCAAAATAAAACAACTGTGGCAAACGATGGATAAGACCAAATACATCGATTATTATGCAAAGATTGTACATCAAACCAAAGACCAGACAGTAGCTGTTAAGAAACTGCGTCAGGCATTTCCTGAACTTAACTTATTGCAAGCGGTGGAGATTAGTCAAATCGCCCATCAGCAGTCTGCTGTTCAAAAAGAGTCAGGGGTATGAATTTTTTGGATAAACTCATCGCTTGGCTTGAGCTGACTCGATTTGATAAACCTGTTGGTACAGAGTTGTTGCTATATCCGACTTTATGGGCAGTATTTTTGGCGAATGCAAAACTTGGGCAACTGCCTAGTGTGCGGTATGTGTTGATTTTTGCACTTGGGGCGATTCTTATGCGGGCGGCAGGCTGTGCCATCAATGATTTTGCGGATCGCAAGGTTGATGGGCAAGTCAAGCGAACCAAAAATCGCCCATTGGCAGATGGTAGACTGTCTGCTCGTACGGCGGTGCTAAGTTTTGTGGTACTGGTTTTATTATCGGCAAGTTTGTTGTTTTTTTTGCCTGTGCAGGTGTTTTATTGGTCGCTTGTGGCGGTCGCTCTTGCCTTTATTTATCCGTTTATGAAGCGATATACGCATCTGCCACAAGTGGTACTGGCGGCGGCATTTGGCTGGGCAATACCGATGGCGTATGTTGCTAGTACTGGCAATGTTGATTTTTGGGGCTGGTTGTTGTTTGTTGCGTATATGTGCTGGACGGTGGCTTATGACACCCAGTATGCCATGTGTGATAGAGACGATGACCTAAAAGTGGGCGTAAAATCGACCGCTATTTTATTTGGTCGCTACGATGTGATGATTGTTTGTGTGCTAAATGCTGTATTTTTGGGGTTGATGACATGGGTATTTCATCATTATTTTACAGCATGGACAAAATGGCTTTTGTTGCCTGTGGTGGGGTTATTTGTCTATCAATACACTTTGATTGCTCATCGTGAACGCCTGTCTTGCTTTAAATCATTTCGCCATAATGTATGGGTGGGTCGTTATGTCTTTTTAGTGACGGTAGTTGCGTGTGTGTGGCACTTTGGTTAATAGGGGTGTTAAATGCGTGGATTATTTGTGTATTTTATTGTTTTTCTTGTTATTTATACCCAAAAATACCATGAAATCAGCGTAAATTAACCTCAAATATGATATCATGACAAGAATCCACCACTCAAATACAAGTCATTAAGACAGTGTAGTATTTAAACACTATTATTATGGGGTTTTGATGGGTAGCGGGTTTTCATTCATGGATTTAAAACTTGATATGAGCTCAATGCAGGTTAAAATGGCTGTCGGTAAGATGATAAGTACTCAAATAAACGAATCAAATCAGTACTCACACAGGGCTTACAGTACAGATTTTATCCAAGAAGCAATCAACGCCATCCGCACAGAACAGCAAGCTCTTGATTTGCTGATTGATGAGCTTGATGAACGCTTTAGTCAGGCGTGCGAGCTGATTTTGTCATGCCAAAGGCGAGTGGTTGTAACAGGCATGGGAAAATCAGGGCATATTGGACGCAAGATTGCAGCGACTTTGGCGTCAACAGGCACGCCTGCCTTTTTTGTGCATCCTGGTGAAGCAGGGCATGGCGATTTGGGTATGCTAGTCAAAGGCGATGTATTGATTGCCATTTCTAATTCTGGCGAGTCCGATGAGATTCGTATGCTGATTCCTGTGGTAAAGCAACTTGATATCCCACTTATCAGTATCAGTCGTGATGGTCGTGGTTTTTTGCCACAGTTGGCGGACATTGCTTTGACTTTGGGCAAATCAGAAGAAGCATGCCCATTGGGTCTGGCTCCTACATCAAGCACAACGGCAACACTGGCATTGGGCGATGCATTGGCGGTAGCACTATTGCACGCACGAGGCTTTACTAGCAATGACTTTGCTCTTTCACACCCAGCAGGGGCTTTGGGGCGTAAGTTGCTTACTCGAGTGCAAGATTTGATGCACACAGAAAACTTGCCTGTAGTCAATCATGATGCCAGTTTGCACGAGACATTGCTTGTGATGACCAGCGGTCGTTTGGGGCTTGCGGTGGTGATGAATGATATTGATGAGGTAGTGGGTGTCTTTACCGATGGCGATTTACGCCGAAAATTGGCAGGGTCTACCAAATTGACCGTTAAGATTGGCGACATCATGACCAATAGTCCCAAACATACTACCAAAGAAGTCCGAGCATCGGATGCACTTAGCATGATGAATGAATACAGCATCAGTCAGTTGCTTGTTTTGGATGAGGGAAAACTGGTGGGTGTGCTAAGCATTCATGATGTGATACAAGCTGGAGTAAGCTAATGAATGACATTACCAACCCAAGCTCAAAAATTCTAGAAAAAGCAAGCAAGATTCAGCTTTTAGCCATGGATGTTGATGGAATTTTATCTGATGGTAAAATCATCTATAATTCCTACGATGTTGAGACAAAAGCTTTTTATGTACAAGATGGTGTGGGCATCGTAGCCCTAAGGCAAGCAGGCATCATCTTGGCAATCATCACAGGGCGTAGCTCACCGATGGTGGTACGCCGTGCAACTGAACTTGGCATTCATCATGTCGTGCAAGGAAGAGATGATAAATACACAGCATTGTCCGCTCTTGCCGACAAGCTGGGTTTGCCATTAGAAGCGTGTGCTTATATGGGCGACGACCTACCTGATTTAAAGGCAATTCGTGAGGCAGGACTTGGTATTAGCGTGCCAAATGGTGTGCTGATTGTACAAGAGTATGCCGATGTCATTACCACTAGCAGGGGTGGCGAAGGAGCTGTCAGACAAGTATGCGAACTGATACTAAAAGCTCAAAATCAGTATGATGCGTTTATTGATAGGTTCTTATGATGACCATGATGGCTTATTGTATCTTTTGTCAAATTTTGTCTAGATGAATTGGTGTTGTGCGAATGAATGTTAGGATTTTAAGCGTATTTGGGATTATGGCAATCATGGTGGCAGCTTGGTTCTTTTATCAAGAAGAGGCCCAAATCAAACCTGCCACCCCATCAACTCCTGATATGTTTTATGAGGTTACCAAGCTTACAGCGACCCAAACCAACGAACATACAGGCGAGGCTGAATACACACTGACGGCAGACTCGCTGACTCAAAATGCCGCAGGCGAAGATGAAATGCTTGACGCAACCATGTATTGGCAACCATCAAAATCGGAAAAATACACCATCATCGCTAAGCGAGCCGTTCTTGACCAGATGACTGGAGAGATGAAGTTATCTGATGGTTTTAGTTTGACTCGTGAAGCGACTGATAACAAACCAAAACTTGTGATTGAGGGCGGTCAGCTAAATGGCAATACAAAGACTCGCCTACTGTCTAGCGATCAGCCTTTAAAGATTACCAATGAGCAAGATAGCTTTAAGGCAAAAGGCATGAGTGCAAATCTTGAGTTGGGTGAGTATGAATTTTATCAGATTGAAATGCTGTATCATGCCGCCAGTAGGTAAGATAAATCCTTATTTTAGGATTTCTAAATTGATTGATAAGTCTGATGATTTGTTGATTGACGGTTGCTTTAAATAAGCCCAATCAGCCATCTGAAGTTTACTCTTATTTTAAGACCATTTGAGAATAGTTTATGTCCATTGTTTCTACTCTTTTAAAATCAGCCTTATTTGTTGGCGTGTTTGGTTTACCTGTCCTTATTACAGGAGCGAATGCACTGCCTTCTGATGCCAATCAACCCATTCGCCTTTTGGCGGACCGTGCGACTTATGTGGGTAGAACGGGGGTTACGACTTATTCGGGTAATGTTACTATTGAGCAGGGGACTTTAAAAATCGCTGCCGACAATCTTACTTTAAACCTAAGTGGTGATCGCAAAATAACTTCAGCGGTTGCGTCAGGAAAGCCAGCAACATTTCAGCAAATCGTTACCAAAGAGAAGGGGGCTGCTAAAGGACAAGCAAACCGTATTGATTATAATGCCGTAACAGGCATTGTCACTCTAACGGGTAATGCCAAGCTAACTCAAGCAGCCTCAAGTTTTTCAGGCAATACCATTCGCTATAGTCTAAAAGCAGGTGATGTAGAAGCTACTGCAGGTGCTGGTCGCCGTGTAGAACTGGTCTTTCCGCCAAGTGATAACGGCTCGCATCAAGGCTTGCGTTGATTCGCTGATTAAAATGGGGCGATTTGCCCTATTTTGATGATTAGACTACACTCATTAAACAAAAAAGGAAAATCATGTCAAATACGATATTGAGCATGCGTCATCTGGGCAAGCGTTATGGCCAGCGTTGGGTGGTCAAAGATGTTTCATTTGAAGTTGAGCAAGGTCAGGTGGTTGGTATTCTAGGGCCGAATGGTGCAGGCAAGACGACCAGTTTTTATATGGTGATTGGGCTAGTGCCAATGGATCGTGGTCAAGTAATGCTTTTTGATGTGGATTTGTCCAAAAAATCCATGCATGAGCGTGCTGCTCAAGGTATTGGCTATCTGCCACAAGAAGCGTCTATCTTTCGCAAACTAACCATTGAGCAAAATATCATGGCTATTTTACAGATGCGAAAAGATTTGGATAATAAGGCCAAAAAGCACGAGCTTGAAAAGCTAATGGAAGAGTTTCACTTAGAGCATGTGCGTCATTCTTTAGGCATGAGCGTCTCAGGTGGCGAGCGTCGCCGTTGTGAGATTGCCAGAGCACTAGCAAGCAACCCCAAGTTTATCTTACTTGATGAGCCTTTTGCAGGGGTTGACCCCATCTCGGTGGGTGATATTAAAGATGTCATCAGCACCCTAAAGGCTCGTGGTATTGGTGTACTTATTACCGACCATAATGTCCGAGAGACTCTTTCTATCTGCGAAAAGGCGTATATTGTCTCAGAAGGTGCTATTATTGCTGAAGGCACTCCCAATGATATCTTGGTGAATGAGTTGGTACAAAAAGTGTATTTGGGCAAAGATTTTTCAGTGTAATGGGTAGATTGGTTAATGCTTAGTTAATCAATGAAAATAAAGCAAGGCGATAACAATAAGATAATCATCATGGCAAAAAAATCATCCTCTTATGTTTGCCAATCCTGTGGGGTAAATTTTGGTAAATGGTCGGGGCAATGTGCCGATTGTGGCGAATGGAATAGCTTGGTTGAAGCACCTGATGTCAGTATGCCACACCATAAAATTCCTAAAAAAAGCACAATTTCCACCACGAAGAATGCAAACTATGCAGGGGCAACATCTGGTGTAATGAGCCTAGATGATGTGGGTGTTACGCTTGAGACTCGTATGCCAACAGGCATAGGAGAGTTTGACCGTGTGCTTGGTGGGGGGTTGGTGGCAGGCTCGGTGGTGCTGATTGGTGGCGACCCTGGTATTGGTAAATCAACTATCTTGTTACAGACTGCCACCAACATGGCAGTCAGTGATTCTTTAGCAGGTTCAGCACTATATATCACAGGCGAAGAAAGCCTGTCGCAGGTTGCCATGCGTGCTAAGCGACTAGGCTTACCAACCGATAGATTGCGTGTGCTTGCCGAGACCAATGTTGATACCATCTGTTTGGCATTATCAGTAGAACAGCCTGCAGTAGCAGTGATTGACTCAATACAGACGCTATTTACTGATGCAATACAGTCTGCACCAGGCGGTGTGGCTCAGATTCGAGAGTCGGCGGCAATTTTGACACGCTATGCCAAGCAGACAGGAACGGCATTATTTTTGGTGGGTCATGTAACCAAAGAAGGGGCACTGGCAGGACCTCGTGTGCTTGAGCATATGGTGGATACGGTGCTGTACTTTGAAGGAGAGTCCGACAGTCGTTTTCGCATGATTCGAGCAGTAAAAAATCGTTTTGGGGCGGTTAATGAGCTGGGTATTTTTGGCATGACGGATGTAGGGTTAAAAGAAGTTGCCAATCCATCGGCGATTTTTTTAAGTCGCTACGAAAAGCCCATCGCAGGCTCTGTGGTGATGGTCAGTAGAGAAGGCACTAGACCGCTACTTGTTGAAGTTCAGGCACTGGTTGATGATGCACACGCACAGCCAAGACGCATGGCTCTTGGCTTGGACTATCAAAGACTGTCTATGCTACTTGCGGTCATGCATCGTCATGGCGGCATTCACACCAGTGGGCAGGATGTGTATGTCAATGTCGTTGGTGGTGTTAAGGTTATGGAGACTGGCTCAGATCTGGCGGTACTCTTGGCTTGTGCTTCTAGCCTTAGAGAAAAGGCCTTACCACCTCGTTTGGCGGTTTTTGGTGAAGTGGGCTTATCAGGTGAGATTCGCCCTGTGCCAAATGGCCAAGAGCGATTGCGTGAAGCGATGAAGCATGGATTTACGCACGCCATTATCCCTAAGGCGAATGCACCTAAGGCGGATAATGATCAGTTTCGTGGCATTCAGGTGATTGCAGTAGATAGGCTAGATC
The DNA here is from genome assembly GCF_041807865.1 of Moraxella sp. E33BD. Lineage (NCBI taxonomy): Bacteria > Pseudomonadati > Pseudomonadota > Gammaproteobacteria > Moraxellales > Moraxellaceae > Moraxella > Moraxella sp. E33BD. Next base: position 111,142 of record NZ_JBGTZD010000004.1, read on the forward strand.
ATGCCATTAACTGTGCATTTGAACTGGTATAGACTTGCTGATTATTATATTTATTAACTGACAATAAATTATTACGACATGACTAAAAAAACAGTCTGTTATTAAGGCTGTTTTTTATTTATCCAAGTTGTGAAACGAGTGGGTGTATGAGTTGTTGATTTGTGGATTATTCAGGTCCATCAACACGCTCAATGATGACATTGCCTGTACTACGCTGGGTCAAGCCAATGACTTTGGCAGCACCGTAGGATAAATCAAGTACACGGTCGCCTTGAAACGGACCACGATCATTGACTTTAACAACGACAGATTTGCCATTATCCTTGTTGGTAACCTTGATGTAGCAGTTTAGTGGTAGTGAGCGATGAGCAGCGGTCAATGCGTTCATGTTGAAAGTTTCGCCACTGGCAGTTTTGCGACCATGAAACTGGCGGCCATACCAAGAAGCTATGCCAGTTTGTTTAAATTTATTCATGGTATTTGATGCGGCGGCTGTCAATTTTTCTAGGACAGGCTCATCTTTGGTTTGTGATTTGCTTGGTTGGGTTAGTAATGGACTATTAAAAGTCAGTGAGACAGGTTGTCTGGCTGATTTTACTAGGCTTGATGCTCCGTTATGCTGACGAGTTAGTTCGTCAAGCACCTGCTCGATGTTGGCACCTTTATTATCTGTAGCAATCGCTGGGTTGCCTAAAGTTGCTGCTAATGCGATGCTGGTAGTAAGTACATATTTATTCATGTGTTTCATGAAAAGAACCTCTTTGGTGTTTGATGCATTTGCTATAGAAAGGTTCATCTGATGCACCAAGCCATTTGATGAATTTATTTCATTGCATTGCATATGGTAAATACATTCATCAAAGGCAAATCATGGTTATCTTATTGTGCGTCATCATGATAATAATAACGCATGATAATAGCATGAGAGTAAGTACCTAAAATCAAGGTTTTTTGCGTGGTTTATCATGATTAAGTGGTGGATAAACACTGCGTTTGAGCTTAAACAGATGGCTGTTGAATTTAGGTTTTAAAGAAAGTGTTATGTACTTTAACTAAAAGATACATCTAAACATTCATCATCTATCAAAAGCTGAATTATGACGCTTGATAAAAACTACTATTGCAATTTGGTCTTGTTTATATAGTAACACTATTTTGATAAATCACAAGTATATTAATTCTATAAAAATCATTAGGTTAAATGATAATTGTCAGCCAATAGCATTTGGTTTTCTTAGAATTTAACTGGTTGATGGCGTTGTGTGGCGTGGATAATTTGCAATTGCAAAGTTAACCGTGTTTGATGGTTAGCGAGTGGTTTTTGGTATATTAAGTAAATAATAGTTTAGAAAATCTAAATAAAAGAAAAAAATGATATTTTAAATTATTGGGCTAGATAATGGATGTTTTTCATTTGATGAATTTGGTAGTATAATGACATTTTTGGCGTGCGTCATTGAAGCTAGATATTTTATTTGTGCGGTATTGGTGTCTTAAATCTGTTATGATATGACAGATATTGTTGTTTATTATAATGGGTTGTATGGGGTCTTATTTATGATTTTGGATATAAACAATCAGCATAAAAAACTGCCATCTTGGGCGGTTGTGCTGGGTGTATGCACCGCCTTTGGGCTAAGTGCTTGTGCTGGCACACCTTTAGAGTCAAATCCGCAGACCATCAAAGTGGTAAAAAAATACACCCAAATTCCATCAAGCAAACCCATTTTATCCCAACCATCAACCGAACCTAGAACGCTTTTGGTTATCAATCATGATGATCACCAGCACAGTCATGAACTCCCAAGAAAGGTGGGTACTAAGGAAGATTTTGAGACTTGGCTAAGAACGCACCCACATCATCAATCTCAAGTTTTTGCTTATGAGCAGTATCTTGCTGCGGCACTTGGTGGACGACTACCACCCATGCATGAGCTTTTGACGACAGCACGCTCTTGGCAATCGTGTGGTTATGAGCCTTATGAAGTGCCACCCCAAGAGCTATGGTCATCGATGGTGCCTACATTAAGATTGTATGACGAACTTCTAACTTTAGGGATTCTACCTGCTGACACACAGATACGCTCGGTGTATCGCAATCCTGAGTTGAACCGTTGTGCAGGCGGAGCACCCAGCAGTAAGCACATGAGTAATGGGGCGATAGATATTTGGGTGCCTAGCTTTGAGATGGGTAGCAGCCAACTATATCAGTTGCAAGAAGGGTTGTGCGAATATTGGCTATATCAAGGCTTGGAGCATAATTTTGGTCTGGGGCTGTACGCCACAGGAGCAATCCATCTAGACACGCAAGGTTATCGTAAGTGGGGAGCTCAGTTTTCTCAAAGTCATTCACTCTGCCGTTACACTCCACCAAAGAACAGTGAGTCAAATTGATGATGAATGAGCAAAATGCACATTGTCGTCATGTACTAGATTTGCTTGGGGTCAATCTTTGGGCAAAGACGACCACGACCATCCATAGCCTGCCTGCCGTAGTGTTTGATCGCTTTAATCAAAAGTCATCAGTTAGTTTAGATGGTTTGGTGGCATCAGTCAATCAGTCATCACAGCCATCTGATGTGGTTGGCGATGTCATGGATGGTGTCAATGAAGCTGATCAGTCCGATAAAATGGAAGTGTTGGATTGGCAAGAGGTGGCTACAAATATAAGCACAAAACACGATGCTGATATCAGCTACGAGGTTGAGGGTATTCGTGCAGGCAAGTGGGTGCTAATAGCTGATGTTAGCACCAGTAGTCGTGAGGAACGATTGGTTTGGATGTCGCTAAAGTCTGCCCTATCTTGTTGGGCGAAGGATTGTGGATGTTTTTTTGATTTTCATCGTATCAGCTATCCTATGAGTGATGAACTCTCAAGTACACCAACCCTAGCCCAGATATGTTTTGATGGCTTTGTACTGCGTTTGCAGATGCTAGAGGAATTTTCTGAACAGGTCATTTTGCTTAATGATCTAAATGAATACATCACGCATCAAAACAAGATAGATAAAGAGATACCAACTTTGGCAGTAATGACAAAAGACGCAAGCAGAAAAAAACAATTATGGCAGCTAATCACGACTTAGGTGGTGTGGTTATTTAACGGCTTTATCTGTTTAATTGGTGGGTTGAATAGATGGGGTGTTTGAATTGACCAAAAAATAAAACCCTTGAAATATCAAAAATATTTCAAGGGTCTTGAAGATGGTGCCCGGGGCCGGACTCGAACCGGCACGCTCGTGAGAGCGAGGGATTTTAAATCCCTTGTGTCTACCAATTTCACCACCCGGGCGAGAGTATTTTTTTAAATCATCAATCTATAACGATTAAAAAAACTTAAAAATAATCTAAAATGGAGGCTGGAGTCGGAATCGAACCGGCGTACACGGAGTTGCAGTCCGCTGCATGACCACTCTGCCATCCAGCCTTATTAAGTTGGACGCTATGATAACAAAATTTTGTAAAAATGCAAGAACTTTTTTGCAAAATTTTTTATTTTTATAAAAATTCTGCTTTTTTAATGATTATGATACATAGTTGTACATACTTTTTATAAAAAAGCAATCTAATTTTTTGACAAACTGTGTAGAAAAACCCAAGTTTATCAACGCTTTTTTGGGTATAATAAAAGCCTTTTTGCATGAATGCAACAAGAGAAAATAGATAGTATGGTTTTTAATGAGCGGTATTGCTATTTTTTTTGTTTATTCGGCGTTGCTAACTTTTGTCTGGCATACAGTTTGCCGGACTTGGGGCGGTTTTAGGGGTTTGCTTTCTTGGGTGCTTGCTTAATGCTTATTGGTGTGTTGTAACCAACTAAAAAATCAAAGCCGTAAAACTTATTGTTTTAATTATTCTAAGTATTTTAATCATTTAAAAAACTTTTTGAGTTCAAAAATTAAAAGGTTCTTATGAAACTAAGTGTAAGAGCAGTGATGATTGCTGCGGTATTTTCAAGTATGGCGTTGGTGACTGCTTGCAATAAGTCCGACCAAGCCAAACAGGCATCAGCCCAACAGCAGATGCCACCTGTAGTGGTTGATGTGCAGACCATTAACCTAACCTCAATACCAATGACCAAGACTTTCTCAGGTCGTGTGGCGGCGGTTGAAACCTCAGAGGTGCGTCCACAAGTAACAGGTATTATTGATGAGATTTTATTTCATGAAGGCGGTTTTGTGCGTGCAGGTCAGCCACTATATCGCATCAATACAGATAATTACGCCAGTGCCATCAATTCAGGCAAAGCGTCGGTAGCTAGTGCAGAAGCTGCCGCCCAAAATGCTCGTGCTGTCCATGCACAAGCACAAGCCAATCTGACCGCACAGCAAGCAATGTTGACACAGGCACAAGCTGATTTGGCCAGACTAAAAGATTTGGTGGAAGTGGATGCGGTATCCAAGCAGGTCTATGACCAAGCCATCACTGCCGTGCGTACTGCTGAGGCAAATGTTGGGGCAGCACAAGCGACCGTTGCACAGGCTAGAGCAAGCATTGGCAGTGCTGATGCGGCGATTAATAGTGCCAAAGCTAGCTTAAACGCCAGTGAACTGGATTATAGTCGTACCATAGTCAGAGCTCCTATTAGTGGTAAAATTGGTATCTCGGCGGTTACCAATGGAGCATTGGTTGCTGCCAATCAGGCTAATGCACTGGCCACCATCGCACGCACAGATTATGTGTATGTGGATATCAGTCAATCATCTTCAGAGATGTTGCGTTTGCGTCAGCAGATTGCAGAAGGTAAGGCATCGTATGGCGGTCCTGAAGTGCAAATCGTGCTTGAAGATGGTGAGGCTTATCCGCTGATGGGTCAGCTTATCTTAGCAGATGCTAGAGTTGATGAGTCAACAGGCTCTGTTACTATTCGTGCGGTATTTGCCAATCCAGATGGCGTGCTAATCCCTGGTATGTATGTTAATGCCAAGTTAATGCAATCTATCGTCAATAATGCTGTGGCTTTGCCACAAAGTGCAATCACTCGCACGCCAAAAGGTGAGACCCAAGTTTATGTGGTCAATCAAGATAAAAAAATAGAAGCTCGTATTGTGAAGACTGCAGGGACTTTTCAAGGTCAATGGGTAATCACTGAGGGACTAGTAGATGGTGATCAAGTGGTCATGGTTGGTGCTGCTAAAGTCAAACCCGATCAATTGGTTGAGACTCGTCCTTATACATCAAGCCAACCAAAGCAGGCAGGCGTGTCTGGTATGGCAGGTCAAAATACTGTCATGGCACCGCAAGCTGACAATAGCAACAGCAAGCCGAATGTTCAGAATGCTCAGCGACAAAATGAAGATGCCAAAGAAGCATCTGTGGCACAATAGGAGCGTTTATGTCAGAGTTTTTTATTAAAAGACCCATCTTTGCATGGGTAATTGCCATTTTAATTATGCTGGTGGGCGTGATTTCTGTATTTAAAATGCCTGTCGCTCAGTATCCAGAAATCGCACCACCGACAGTAACAATTAGTGCTGTTTATCCAGGTGCGGATGCTCAGACGGTAGAAAATTCGGTAACGCAAGTCATCGAGAGACAGATGAAAGGCTTAGATGGCATGATGTATATGTCATCAAGCTCATCAGCACAAGGTATGGCATCGGTTGAGCTAACCTTTAAAAACGGCACCGATCCAGATACCGCCCAAGTGCAAGTACAAAACAAACTCCAAGCAGCGACATCGTCTTTACCAGAAGCGGTGCAAAGACAGGGATTGACTGTGAACAAATCATCATCGTCATTTTTGATGGTGGTTGGCTTTATTTCTGAAGATGGCAGTATGGATAAGACCGATATTGCCGATTATCTCAATTCAAGCATTGTTGATCAGATCAGCCGTGTACAAGGCGTGGGCAATGTCAATGTTTTTGGTTCTGAATATGCCATGCGTATTTGGTTAGATCCTGAAAAACTTCGTGCTTATTCGCTCATGCCATCAGACATTGCCACTGCCGTCAATGCCCAAAATGCCCAAGTGTCAGCCGGTCAGCTTGCTGCTGCACCATCTAATGAAGAAGCACAGGTAATTAACGCCACCGTTACCGTGCAAAGTTATCTACAGACTGCTGAGGAGTTTGGTAATATTTTGCTAAAAGCAGATGCTCAGGGGGCACAAGTTCGCCTAAAAGATGTGGCAAAAGTAGAAATCGGCTCGGAAAACTATGGCTACAACTCTTTATACAATGGTAAAGAGGCGGCGGGTATTGGCATTATGTTGGCTTCGGGTTCAAACGCTCTAGAAGTGCGTGAAGCAGTCCAACAAAAGCTTGATCAACTTGCTAAAAGCCATCCTAAAGGATTGACTGCGGTCGTGCCTTATGATACCACGCCATTTGTTCGCTTATCAATCGAGCAGGTGGTACATACGCTGATTGAGGCGATTGTGTTGGTGTTTTTGGTCATGTTTTTGTTTTTACAAAACTGGCGTGCCACCATCATTCCAACTCTTGCGGTGCCTGTGATCATCTTAGGTACATTTGCAGTACTGCTTGTTGCTGGTTTTAGTATCAATATTCTCACTATGTTTGCCTTAGTGCTTGCCATCGGTTTGCTTGTTGATGACGCCATTGTTGTGGTGGAGAATGTTGAGCGTATCTTGGAGGAAAACCCAACCATCTTAGTTAAAGACGCTACCATCCAGTCAATGAGAGAAATCAGCAAAGTACTGATTGGTATTGCTCTGATTTTATCGGCGGTATTTGTGCCGATGGCGTTTTTTGGTGGTTCAACAGGGGTAATTTATCGTCAGTTTGCCATCACGCTGATTGCAGCGATGTCATTGTCGGCGGTTGTTGCTTTGATTTTTACACCCGCACTTTGTGTTACTATCTTAAAGCGTAAAGCTCATCAAGATATCGAGCATCAAAAAGGATTTTTTGGTTGGTTTAATCGTCTATTTCGTGATGCCAGCTTAAAATATGAAAAAATTGTTGGCAAGAGCTTTAATCTTAAGTGGTTATATGGCATTGGCTATGCACTCATTATTCTTGTGCTTGGTGTGCTGTTTACTAGACTGCCTCATTCTTTTGTTCCAGAAGAAGATCAAGGCGTGCTGTTTACGATGGTGCAGACTCCAGTCGGCTCAACAACCAAAGACACCCAAGCGGTGCTTGATGATGTGAGTGCGTATTTTAACAATCAAGAAAAAGATAATATTGAGTCCATCTTTACCGTAACAGGCTTTAGCTTTATGGGAGGTGGTCAGAACAACGGTATTGCTTTTATTCGCCTAAAAGATTGGGATGAGCGTACTGCCCCTGGCACCGATGCAGCGAGTATCGCAGGCAAGGCGATGGGGTATTTTATGACGCAATATAATAAAGCAAATGTCTATACTTTAGCACCACCATCGATACAAGGTCTAGGTAGCTCTAGCGGTTTTGATTTTGTCTTGCAAGATACAGGTGGCGTGGGTCATGTAGCTCTACTTGAGGCACGCAATATGCTACTGGGTATGGCAGCTCAAAAGCCAGATGTGCTGTCAGGTGTGCGTCCTAATGGACAAGAAGACTCGCCACAGCTAAAAGTGAATGTCAATCATGACCAAGCTGCTGCCTACGGTTTATCCATTAGCGACATCAACCGCACCATCTCAATGGGTTGGGGTTCGGCGAAACTTGGTGATTTTGTTGACCGTGGTCGCATTAAGTCTGTTTATATTCAAGGTGATCCCATGTCTCGCACAACGCCTGAAGATATCGGCAAATGGTATGTGCGTAACTCTGGTGGCAATATGATTGGTTTTGATACCTTTGCAACAAGTGAGTGGACTTATGGTTCGCCACGACTAACCCGATATAACAGCTTGCCAAGCATCAGCATTCAAGGAGCATCTGCACCTGGAAAATCAAATGGGGAAGCGGTGGCCGCAATGGAAGCAATCGCCAGTCAGTTGCCTGATGGCATTGGTTTTGAGTGGACTGGTTTAACCTTGCAAGAACAACAATCGGGTTCGCAAGCACCTTGGCTGTATGCGATTTCCATTCTTGTGGTCTTCTTATGTCTAGCGGCATTGTATGAAAGCTGGTTGATTCCGTTTTCGGTGATGATGGTTGTGCCACTTGGTGTCTTAGGTGCGATTACTTTTACTTGGTTGCGTGGCTTTGATAATGATGTGTATCTGCAAGTTGGTCTATTGACAGTGATTGGTCTATCAGCCAAAAACGCCATTTTGATTATTGAGGTTGCAAAGGAGCTTCAAGAAAAAGGTTGGGCATTAAAAGATGCGGTCATGCGAGCTGCTCGCCAGCGTTTGCGTCCAATCATCATGACTTCGCTTGCCTTTGGTATCGGTGTTGTGCCGTTGTATGTTGCAACTGGTGCAGGTTCTGGCAGTCAAAATGCAGTTGGTACAAGTGTGTTTGGTGGTGTGATTATGGCGACTTTCTTGGGCGTGTTCTTTATTCCAATGTTCTACATCTGGGTTCGCTCAATCTTTCCGCACAAACCTGCCAAAACTGACGCACAGTAGCAATCATAAGGAGAATTTATGAAAACTAATAACACAATTCGTCTGTCTGCACTATCTGCATTAGCACTTGCCATGACGGCGTGTAGCACCATTCCAAAGCAGGCGGATACGATGGTTGCTAAGCATAATTTGGCGATTGATAAGTCTTATCAAGTGCTAGACGCACAAACCACCAGTTTGGCAGAAGCACCAAGCGTAGCCGCCATGCGTTGGCAGGATTTTTATGCAGATGATAAACTAAAATCGTTAATTGAGATGGGTCTAAATAACAACAAAGACCTTCAAAAAGCCTTGCTAGCCATTCAAAGCTCTCGTGCTCAGTATCAAATCACCACCGCCGATGGTGTGCCCAAGCTGGGGGTGTCAGGTGGGGTGAATCGTTCGGCAAATGCTGCCGACCGCAATGCCAGTAGTGGCTATAATGTCAATCTTGCCATGCCAGGTTATGAGATTGACCTGTGGGGCAAGATTGCCAATGCTAAAGATGCGGCACTACATAATTATCTGGCGACCAATTCTGCCAAAGATGCGGTGCAGATTTCTTTGATTTCTAGTATTGCCCAAAGCTATGTTAATCTAAGTTATGCCTTAGCTCAGCGTCATCTTGCCCTAGAGACGCTAAAAACTCGTGAGCATTCACTAGATATTACTAATAAACGCTTTGCTGCAGGGATTGACGCTCGGTCCCCAAGCTTGCAAGCAGAGGCATCGCTAGAGGCAGCCAAACTTGCCATCTACCAAGCAGATACCGGCATTTTGCAAGCACGCAACGCCTTGCAGCTACTTTTGGGGGCACCGATTCCTGATGAGTTGATGCCTGACATGGCGGTGGATAACATCACAACTCAATCGCTCTTTAGTGCAGGTCTGCCAAGCGAGCTTTTGTATTATCGTCCCGATGTGGTGCAAGCAGAGCATCTCCTAAAGGCAGCGGGAGCTAACATTAATGTCGCTCGTGCTGCTTATTTTCCTTCAATTAGTCTGACGGGCAATTTGGGATTTAGCTCAGCAAGCCTAAGTGATTTATTAAAATCAACTGCCTTTGGTTGGTCGGTTGGTCCATCAATCAACTTGCCGATTTTTGATGCAGGAATACGCCGTGTTAACTACCAGATGGCGGAAGTTGCCCAAAAAAGTGCATTGGTGTCTTATGAAAAAGCCATTCAGACTGCCTTTAAGGAGGTGGGCGATGTATTGGCAGCTCGTGCAACTTTAGGTAGGCAGTTAGAGTCGCAATATAAGCTACAAAGCAATTACCAACAAACTTACAAAATTGCTCATGCACGCTTTCGCTCGGGACTAGATGATTATCTAAGTGTGTTAGATGCTGAGCGTTCACTGTTTGCCAATCAGCAAAATATCTTAAACCTAGAATTGCAAAAAATTCTAAGTCAGATTCAGCTGTATCAAGCCTTAGGTGGTGGTGCAACCTTGACAGCCGAACAGATTGCTGGCATTGAAAAACAGCGTCAAATCATGCGTGCAATGGCATCGACCGCAAGTGTCGAACAACCACAAGACGAGCCTGTCAAGGTAACTAAAATCATACAAGTGGTACAACCTGCACCAAACAATGATAAGGTTAAGCCTGTTACACAACAGGTGGATACGCCTTAGTGTGCCAAGCTCCCACTTTTTGTTATTTTGACAAAACATTGACAATAAAAAACGCTCATTGCTTGATGAGCGTTTTTTATTTTTTGATTAAAATGAATTAAGTACATTGTAGGGCAGCTAAACAATGGGTTTTCTGCGATAAAATAAAATGCCAGGAATGGACAATCCAAGCACTAAGGCTGAGATGATAAAAATTGCTTCAAAAAAATACTGCATCATGGTAATAAATAGCGTCATATCAAAACCAAAATAACCGATTTGTACCATGCTTACCATCGCTTTATAAGCGGCAATACCAGGCATTAAACAAATCACACTTGGCACAATCAATGCCTTTGGCGGTAGGCGAAATCGTTGAGCAAACCACACGCCTGCAAAACTGGCAAACATTGAACCAAAGAAAGTTGCCACCGCCAAATGAATGCCAAAATCCACCATTAGGCTTTTTGTGCCAAAACCTAGGACAGTCATGAACAGGCAATAAACAATATAACGACTGGGCAAGGTAAGCATCAAGCACCAGCCAAGCGTGATAACACATGATAACAAAATATCGGAAATGAGCCACATCATAGCCCCCAATGTGGAATTTGTAATAAAATTAAAGCAATCACTATGCCAACGCACGCTGATAAGGTCAACATACTGGCAAACATCCACCTGCCTACACCCATATTAATGTAGCCTTTTAGAATATCCGACAAGGCATTAATGATGGGGAAACTTGGTACGAGCAAAAGCACGCTGGCAGCAACAGCAATATCAGCCTTATCGCCAAGACTTACCAAACCATTTAAATCTAAAAAGTACGCCGACGCTCCCAATAGCGTGGCAACAAAAGCGGTGATGATGACCACAACAAAAGGGTTGAAATGATGAGCGGATAAGTATAAGCGTATTCGCATGGCACAAAATCCAGCCACCAAAGTAATGGTAGCAATCACCAGATTGCCACCATTTAGATAAGCAAAGCACGCACAAGAAAAACCTACAAAAAGCGACATCAGGGCATTGGGGTAGGTGGTTCGGTCAATGCTGTTTAGCTGTTTTTCAACTTCGTCAATCAAAGTTTCGTTTTTGGTGGCGGATTCGGCATACATGACAATCTGCTGAATCTGCACCAAGATGCTAACATTGATGCCTTGATGAATGGTGTTTCTAGCGGTGGTGATACAGCGACCATTGTATAGCGTGGTTAAGGTTACGGCATTAAAAGACAAAGCACATTCCACGCCACCCACACCCAAAGACACGCCGAGTCGTTTTGTTAAGTCAACCACCACCGCCGATTCTCCACCGTATTGCATGAATAGCAATGCACATCGTACGCATAATCTGGTGATGCGTTGTTGTTCTTCATAGCTGATATAGGGTAGTCTGCGGGGCTTGCTTTCGCTAACGATAGGCATGAGTGTGATGGATTTGTTGGTTATGTTTTGGTTGTATTTGTCGGTGTATTGTAAAGCTAAACGACAAAAAAAGCATCATGATGGCACAATTTTTAAGAAAATTTTTCAAAAACGCTGTAGAAAATATTGCAAAAGCCCTAAAGGGTGCTATAATCACTAAACACTCCCTTTTTTATTTGTAATTTTTACGATCAAAAACTCTAAGGAATACTCATGAATATGGCAACCAACCCAGGTAAATTATGGATAGATGGTACGATTGTCGAGCAACCAGATGCGAAAGTCCATGTTTTGACGCACAGCCTGCATTATGGTTTGGCGGTGTTTGAAGGTGTGCGTGCTTATCAGACACCTGATGGGCGTACTGCGATTTTTCGCCTACATGAGCATACCGAAAGACTACTAAACTCCGCCAAAATCTTTCAGCTAAATGTGCCCTATGACCATGATACGCTAGTACAAGCCCAAAAAGATGTGGTTCGTGAAAGCGGTTTATCAGCAGCGTATATCCGTCCGTTGATTTGGGTGGGTTCTGAAAAATTGGGCATCGCAGCCAAAGACAATACCATTCATGCCGCTGTTGCTGCTTGGCATTGGGGTGCGTATTTGGGCGAAGATGGTATCAAAAATGGTATCCGTGCTAAAACTTCAAGTTATACGCATCATCATCCAAATGTTACCATGTGTAAAGCAAAAGCTGCCGCTAACTATCCTGTATCTATTTTAGCCAATCAAGAGGCGACCAAAGCTGGCTATGATGAAGCCATCTTGATGGACCCATTGGGCTATGTATGTCAAGGTTCTGGTGAAAATCTATTCTTAGTAAAAAATGGTGAGTTACACACACCTGATTTAGCAGGTGGTGCATTAGACGGTATTACTCGCCGTACGATTATCCATTTTGCCAATGATTTGGGTATTAAGGTAATAGAAAGACGCATTACTCGTGATGAGTTTTATTTAGCCGATGAAATTTTCATGACAGGCACGGCTGCTGAAGTTACGCCGATTCGTGAATATGATGACCGAGTGATTGGTAATGGCTCTCGTGGTGAAATCACCGAAAAACTACAAACGCTTTATTTTGATGTTGTGCAAGGTCGCAACGAGCAATACAAGCATTGGCTGTCATTTGTTGATGAATAATCGGTTGAATATCAATAAAAGAGGCGGGCTTCATACCGTCTTTTTTATTTGTATTAGCATGAAAACGAGTGATGAAAATTGTGTTATCATAGAGATATGTTGATTTGATGATTGATAAAAAGGTGTAAGTATGACAATTTTGGATGATAATTGGCAGTCTGATGCCCTAGACCCATCTTTAGGATTTTTTGAACAAACTTTGGCGGTAAGAGGTGGTTATCACCGTACGGACGAAGGTGAACATAGTGAGGCGATTTTTGCTACCAGTAGCTATGTCTATGCGTCTGCCAAAGATGCCGCCGACCATTTTAACGGTAACAAAAAGGGCAATGTGTATTCTCGCCATACCAACCCAACTGTGCGAGCCTTTGAACGCAGACTTGCTTTGTTAGAAAATGGCGAACGGTGTGTTGCGACTGCCAGTGGCATGGGGGCGATTTTGACAATGTGCCTTGCTTATCTTCAAGCAGGCGACCATTTATTGTGTGCCAAGCAATTGTTCGGTTCATCGGTGGCTTTGTTTGACACTTATTTTAAAGGCTTTGGTGTAGAGGTATCTTATGTGGATTGCTTTGATACTGACGCTTGGAAAGGTGCCATACAGCCTAATACTAAGGTTTGTTATCTTGAAAGCCCAAGCAATCCTTTGGCTCAGATTGCTGATATTACTAAGATTGCTAAAATCGCCCATGAAAATGGGGCATTGCTCATCGTGGATAACTGTTTTGGCACCCCAGTCATTCAAAAGCCTTTGGAGCTAGGGGCGGATATCGTCATTCATTCGGCATCTAAATACATAGATGGTCAAGGACGGGTTTTGGGAGGTGCATTGGTTGGTTCTGAGACACTCATGGAAAAAGCCTTTGGTGTGGTGCGTACTGGTGGCATAAGTTTATCTCCCTTTAATGCGTGGGTGTTACTAAAAGGTCTAGAAACCTTGTCCATTCGCATGAAAACCCACTGCGAGAATGCAAACCGTGTGGCGGAGTTTTTAAATCAACACCCAAAAGTAGCCAAGGTGCATTTTTCAGGACTTTCTAATCATCCTTCGCATGAAGTTGCCAAACGCCAGCATACGGCTTTAAGTGGCGTTGGAGGTGGCGAAATACAAGGAGCGTTTGGAGCGATTATTGGTTTTGAGGTGGCAGGTCAGCATGAAGCATGGCATATCATTGATAGCACAAGAATGATTAGTATCACCAATAACTTAGGCGATGCTAAGACCACCATTACCCATCCTGCCACCACTACTCATTTTCGCATGACTCCCGAGCAACGGCTGGAAGCAGGCGTGAATGATGGGCTGATACGCTTATCGGTAGGGCTTGAAAGTGTAGAGGATATTATCAAGGATTTGGCACGAGGATTAGACAGCCTGTAATATGGCCAAAATTTGATGTTAAAATTGATGTTTTTAGGTAATTTTTCGTTTATTGGATAAAAGAAGTCGGCAATGAGTTTTCTTAATAAGTTATTTAAAAGAAATAATCATAATGATTCCATCGCTAATGTCAGAAAGTCAATCAACCATGACACACAAGCAGAGCATGACAAGGCGGTGGCATTGTATGATAAAGCAACTATGCATTATCAGCAGGGCAGCCATGAGCAGGCGGCGGAACTGCTCATGGCTGCGGCGGCATTAGGCTTGGCGGACGCACAGCGTAGCTTGGGTGTCATGCACTGTCAGGGTATGGGTGTACGGCAGGACTATGAAAAGGGGCATGAGTTGTTCATGAAGTCTGCCGAACAGGGCAATATCAAGGCTTATCATAATTTGGGTGTGATGTATTATCATGGTTTTGGGGTAACGCAAAATTATCAAACAGCATTTTCTTGGTATGAAAAAGCTGCTAGCAGCGATTATGCTGAATCTTGTCATAATATCGCACTCATGTATGAGTATGGCGTTGGCGTACCAACCAATGATGATGAAGCGGTTAAGTGGCACAAAAAAGCAGGCGAACTTGGTATGGTGCTGTCTTATTTAAACTTGGGTAATTTGTACTGCGTGGGTCGTGGCGTTCCCCAAGATTATGCAGAAGCCATGGAGTGTTTTAAAAAATCAGCGATGGGCGGTATTCCAGAAGCCAGCTACAATTTGGCAGTACATTATCAGCGAGGCGAGGGTATTACTCAGGATTTGGCGGCAGCTTTTGATCATTTTAAAGAGGCGGCCGAGTCTGACTTTGCCCCTGCCATGCACCAATTGGCACTGTGTTACCTAGATGGTCAGGGTATAAAAAAAGATGAGCAAAAAGGAAAAGAATGGCTACAAAAGGCGGCGACCCAAGACCATGAACCATCCATTAGCTTATTAAACAGACTGTCTGCCGATGGTAAATAGCTAGTCTGATGAATGGTAAAGATTAGCCGATTGCTTTTTTGGGCGATTGGGGTGATTGCTAATATTTGTGATTAAAAAACCATGCGAACTCAGGTTTTTTATGTTAAAATTATCGGCAGATTTTTACTACATAATGTGTTTTTTATAAAAAATAATACTATATATTGATTTAAGTCCTATTAATTCAATAAGTTAACGAATTTTAAGACTCTTATTTGATTTATTTTGGAAAAAATATCATGCAATATTCTATTTTTTGTCAAACGAAAAACGATGTTTTAACCGAGCCAATGTTTTTTGGGCAACCGGTGAATGTCGCCAGATATGACCAACAAAAACATCCAATTTTTGAACAGCTGATTGAAAAACAGTTGTCATTCTTTTGGCGACCAGAAGAGATTGATGTCAGCCGAGATCGCATTGATTTTGCTAATTTATCTGTACATGAACAACACATTTTCCTATCAAATCTAAAATACCAGACTTTGCTTGACAGCATACAGGGTCGCAGTCCTAATGTGGTGCTATTGCCTTTGGTGTCCATCCCTGAGCTTGAGACTTGGATTGAAACATGGTCATTTAGTGAGACAATTCACAGTCGCAGTTATACACACATCATTCGCAATGTGGTTAATGACCCATCAGTGATTTTTGATGACATCATGGATAATGAGCATATTCTTGCTCGTGCTGAAGATATTGCCAAATATTATGATGAGCTGTATGAGCTATCAAATTATTACAATATGTTTGGTATGGGTACGCACATCATCAATGGCAAGCAGGTAACGGTGGATTTTAAAGACCTTAAAAAGAAACTTTATCTGTGTTTGATGGCGGTAAATGTGTTAGAAGCCATTCGTTTCTATGTGTCTTTTGCTTGTTCATTTGCCTTTGCAGAGCGAAAACTGATGGAGGGCAATGCTAAGATTATCAAGATGATTGCTCGTGATGAAGCACTACATCTAAATGGTACTCAGCACATGATTAACCTAATGCAGATGGGTCGTGATGACCCTGAGATGGTAGAGATTGCTCAAGAGTGTAAAGATGAAGCGATTGCTATTTTCCGTACTGCTGCCGAACAAGAAAAAGGCTGGGCGGACTATTTATTCAAAGACGGTTCGATGATTGGTCTGAATAAAGACATTCTATGCCAGTATATTGAGTTTATCACCAATACACGCATGGCATCAATCGGACTGCCTGCCATCTTTGAAGTCAAGTCCAACCCAATTCCTTGGATTAACGCATGGCTATCATCAGATAATGTACAGGTTGCTCCGCAAGAGACTGAAATCACTACTTATTTGGTGGGTCAGATTGATTCGGATTTAGATGATGTTGATTTGGATGACTTTGAGCTATGATGCTCATCGGTTAATGATTGCCAATCAAGAAATAATATCGCTTTAACTTTTGGGTAAGACAAGGTATAACATGGGCTGGGTATTCACCGATGAAATGCGATTTTATCTGCACGAGAACGAAACCTTGTTAGAAGGCATGAAACGAACAGGGCATCAGACGGTGCGGTTTGAATGTCAGCGTGGCTATTGTGGTTCTTGTAAGATGCGTATCACGGCAAAGACAGGGGATATTAAGACCATTGGAAAACCCATCGCCATGCTTGATGATGATGAGGTGCTCGCCTGTTGCTGTCAAGCGACAGGCAGTATTTGTGTTACTTATGCCCAAAAATCCGATCAAGAACAACTAAGTTTATTTGAGGATAAGCAGACAAATAGTCGTACAAATGTATGGCTTGTGATTTGATAGATGCTAGGTTAGCCAAGATGGGCTAAAATACTCAAATGGTATATTTACAAATCCATATCTGCGTTCACAATAAAAACACCCCAAAGGTTGTCTAACTTTTGGGGTGTGGTTCAAAAAGGGCGGTATTTTTATTTTACAGATGGTTATTTTTTGGTATTTCTAGCAGAGCTTTACCGAAAGGTCGGTATGCTCATCCATCTCATAAGGTGCCCCTGCACGACCAACAATCAGTGGGTCAATATTGCCAATTTGTGCAGCGTCTTTATTTTCGTAATTTAGTTTGTTTAGGACATAACGCATGGCATTGAGGCGAGCACGCTTTTTGCAGTCAGATTTGATGACAATCCAAGGCGACTCTGCAGTGTCAGTATTAAAGAACATGGCTTCTTTTGCAAGGGTATAATCATCCCACTTGTTTAAAGATGCTTTGTCCACAGGTGAAAGTTTCCATTGTTTTAATGGGTCATTTTCACGACTGGCAAAGCGTGCTTTTTGCTCTTCACGAGAAACTGAGAACCAAAATTTCACAAGCTGAACGCCAGATTCAATCAAATGTTTTTCAAATTCAGGCACTTGACGCATGAAAGTTTGGTATTCATGGTCTGTACAAAAACCCATCACACGCTCAACCACAGCACGGTTATACCAAGAACGGTCAAATAATACAATCTCTCCTGCGGTTGGTAGGTGCTGTACATAACGCTGGAAGTACCATTGTCCTTTTTCTTGCTCGGTTGGTTTTTCTAGGGCGACCACACGAGCACCACGAGGATTTAGATGTTCCATGAATCGCTTGATGGTACCACCTTTACCTGCTGCATCACGACCTTCAAACAAGATAATCAGTCTTTGTCCTGTGGCTTTGACATGGTGTTGTAGCTTTAATAGTTCAATTTGTAGTTTGTACTTTTGGGATTCGTAGTTTTTACGGCTCAAACGATGCTTGTAAGGGTAACCGCCTTCACGCCAGTTGTCTGATAGCTGGGTGTCTTTGGATTTGTCTGTGCGTACCTGTTGAACAACTTGTGTAGCAGGTAGATAGTCGCTCAAAAGTTGCCCAAGCTCTGCCAAATCATCAGGTGATGCGTGAGTTAGTAGCTCTTCTAGCTGTGCGGCGGTGCTTGGCATGGTTTGTGTTTTTGGGGTAGTGCGACGAGTTTTGGGTTGTTGAGTGGCTTTGCTATCGCTTGTCATGGCATACTCCTAAGATAATTGTGGAATTATGTTTGTATCTTATCATGTTATGATGGCGGTAACAATTTATTTCATCTGATGAATATACGCAAAATCCTAATAAATACCATGAATGTATTTTGTAAGTTCATGGTATTTATATTTTTAGGTTTAAGTGATGTTGTTATTCTTGAGATATGGGGTGATGAGTGTCTGGCTGTTAGTGCGTGCATCTAACGAGACCAGTAGGGTGTAGGCACCGATAAATTTTCGACTGATGAACATCATCTCTTTGGGCGGCAGGCTAAACTCTAGTGAGGTCATGCCATCTTTGGCACAACTCATCACTCGATGATATAGCTGACTATTCGCCCATAGATAACAGCCTTTGTTATCTAGAAACTGAGCTGAGAGGTGCTTGGCATCAGAAAAAGGTTCGCACGCTAACAAGAAAACCTTTGCCATGTCTTCTTTGGGTTTGTCTTTTAGTTTGTCAAAAAAATCATAGCCTTGCATGGCATTCATCATCATATCTTTATTCTGATGGTATCCTGCAGTCATTAGATTTTTGGCAAGATGTAATAAATGCTCATCAAACTGCTTGACCGCCCCAAAGTCAAGCAAGACAAGTTTATCAGCCCCATCGTCATCAATTTTTACCAAATAGTTGCCAAAATTGGGGTCGGTTTGCATTTCTCCCCATTCAAACAGCTCACGCATGACGATATCAAGTGCTACACCACCCAAAGCATCTTTGCGAGCCTGAGGCAGTGCATTGACCAACTTATGATTGAGTGGTACGCCAGTCTCAAAACTCATGCAAATAAGCCGTTTGGTGCTATAGTTATCATAGATGGTTGGAACGATATAGCGTGCGTCATCGGATAGATGATTGGCAAATCGCTTGGTGGTGGTAGCTTCAGTATGATAATCAACTTCGGTTTGTAGTAGCTCTTTGATTTCTAAGAACCAATCATCTAACGCTTTGGTTTGTGGGACGGCATTGGTAATTTTTAGTAGTTGCTTAAAGATGGCAAGGTCGGAGTCAATTGCACCCGCGACATTAGGATACTGCACTTTTAAAGCGACGGTGCGACCACTGTATTTGTGTACGGCTTTGTGTACTTGAGCTAGGCTTGCTGTGCCAATTGGTGTGCGTTCAATCTCAAAATCATGCACTCGTTCGCCAAGTTCTGCTTTTAGGGCATCATAAATGATGTGCCATGACAACGGGGTGGTATTGGCATCTAAGGTATGTAGGGCATCGATGACTTCTTTGGGTAAAAAATGTTCGCCGTACAAAGCAAGCATCTGCCCAATTTTAACCACCGAGCCTTTTAACTTGCCAAGCTCGCTAACCAGATAGTTAGCCTGTTCTTTTAATAGGGTGTGTTTTTGTATTTCTTTGGCTTCTTTACTCAAGAACAGCCCTGAAACACCGCTTTTTGCCCAGTTTGCACCAATATTCAAAGAAGTTTTAGCGATGGATAGGCGGCGTTGCATGAGTGTGGTTTTTAGCTGATTGATTGGCTTGGTCATGGTATTAAAATTGCTTTTGTTTGAGATTTTATGGTAAAAAATTGCCCATATTATATCAAAAATTCAAGCACAAAAGAGACTTTATGTGCAATTCGTACAGCCATTTTGTCTAATCTTGGTACAAAAAACCCTTTGATTACTCAAAGGGCTAAAAATTAGCGACTGATGGCTCGCCAACCAATATCACGGCGGTATTGCTTGCCACTAAAGTCAATCTCTTTACAGCCTTGTAGGGCTTTGGTTTGAGCATCTTTGATGGTGTCTGCAAGGGCGGTTACGCACAGCACACGCCCACCGTCAGTTACGATTTGGTCACCATCTTGTTTTGTGCCCGCATGAAATACTTTGACATCATCAATGCAAACATCTAGACCGGTAATAACATCACCCTTTGAGCTGGATTCTGGATACCCTTGACTTGCCAAAACCACGCCTAAGGCGACTTTGTCCGACCATTTAGCCTCGCTTGGTAAATTACCCTCAATTCCTGCCATAATCAGCTCAACCAATGAGCTTTCAAGGCGTGCCATGATGGGCTGTGTCTCAGGGTCGCCAAAGCGACAGTTAAACTCAATCACATAAGGGTCGCTATTCTCATCAATCATGAGACCTGCGTATAAAAAACCTGTATAAGGAGTGCCATTTGCTTTCATGGCGTTCACGATAGGGCAAATGACACGGGCGATGACCTTGTCATGCACTTCTTTTGTAACGATAGAGGCAGGACTGTATGCACCCATGCCACCTGTATTTGCTCCCGTATCGCCTTCAAAGATGCGTTTATGGTCTTGGCTGGTTGCCATGGGCAGGATATTATCCCCATCAATCATACAGATAAAAGAAGCCTCTTCACCTTTTAAAAATTCTTCAATCACCACACGACTGCCCGCCTCACCAAACTTATTGCCTGACAGCATATCATCAATGGCATCAAACGCCTCTTGTTCGCTCATGGCGACAATAACACCTTTGCCTGCAGCCAGTCCGTCTGCTTTAATGACAATCGGTGCACCTTTGGCACGAACAAAATCTTTGGCGGCGGAGATTTGGGTAAATACCTCATAAAAAGCGGTTGGAATTCCAACCTTTTTCATAAAATCCTTAGCAAAGGCTTTTGAACCTTCTAGTTGAGCACAATATTGAGTAGGGCCCCAAACTTTAATGTTTGCTTGGCGTAGCTCATCAACAATCCCTGCCACAAGTGGTGCTTCAGGACCAACAAGTACAAATGCCACTTCATGTGTGCGACAAAAATCAATCACGGCGGTATGATTGCTGACATCTAAATCAACATTTTCAATTTTGTTCTCAAGAGCGGTGCCAGCATTGCCTTTGGCAACAAAAACTTTGGCGACTTTTGCATCTTTGGCACATGCCCATGCCAATGCGTGTTCACGACCGCCTGTACCGAGTACAAGAATGTTCATAAGGTTTTCCTAAATCAATAAAAAGGCTAAAACTGAAAAATCACACTAATGAAAATATCAAAACTTTTAATAAAATGGCTTTCTGTAACTTTAAGAATTTAACATAAATCACGCCGACAATCAAACAAATAACAGCAATCACACAAAGAATAAGTCAATTTAAAAGTAATGATTTAGATGGCGTGAATAAAAATAAAGGTGGATTAGGACTGTTTTTTGGTATTGCTAATGAATGCTCTAATTACCCAAACCAAACACTTTTACAAACTGTTATTTGACTAATATTTCAAATGCCAAGCCATCAAGACTGGCGATAACTTTATCGCCTGTTTTAAGCTGACTTACGCCCTTTGGTGTACCTGTCATGATTATATCGCCTGCGTTCAAGCCATACAGTGTATCAAGATAATCCACCAGATACTCAAAAGAATACATCATTTTATTGGTGTCATCATCTTGGCGAATCTCATCATTGACGGTCAGTGATAGGTGGTAGGTTTTGTTGATGAATGGCTGAAAATCGCTGAGCCAACAGGCATTTTTAAAGCCTTTGGCTTTGGTCCAAGGTAGCCCCTTTTCTTTGCAGATTGCCTGCACATCTCGTGCGGTCAAATCAAGACCGACCGCCACGCCGATAATTTGTTTATCATCGCCGATTAGGAGTACTAACTCAACTTCATGATGAATGCTATTAGAAAAATCAGGCAAGCTTAGGGTGTTACCCGCCACGATG
The DNA here is from genome assembly GCF_041807865.1 of Moraxella sp. E33BD. Lineage (NCBI taxonomy): Bacteria > Pseudomonadati > Pseudomonadota > Gammaproteobacteria > Moraxellales > Moraxellaceae > Moraxella > Moraxella sp. E33BD. Next base: position 132,782 of record NZ_JBGTZD010000004.1, read on the forward strand.
CTACTGGTCGGCTTTAAAAAGACAACGGGTTCATCAGGCATGGCATTGCCAAGCTCGTGAATGTGTTCGACATAGCTACGACCGATGCAGTAGATATTGTTGATGGTGTGGGTTTGGTTATTTAAAGTGATGGTGGGCATGGGTTTGGTCTTGGTCTTTTGTGTGTTGATGGTGGTTTGTTCAGCTGGTGCGTTTACCTGCATGATTGGGATATCGGCATTATAAAGTTCGTTATTAAAAATATCAATCCTACTTGTCTTATTTATTCATCATCTTGACAATGATGGCTAATAACACTGACCAAATAAGGGTGGTAATAAGGTGGGATATCATGCCCCATGCCATCAATGAGCTTGAAGGTGGCGTTTGGAATAACCTTTGCCAAAAATCTACCATGACTTGGAGTGAGCAGTCCGTCCTTACTACCGTGGAGAATGAGCGTTTTGGCACGGATTTGCTTACTAAAACGCAGTATTGAGCCTGATGCCAAGATGGCGTTGAGTTGTTGGGCGACACCCAATGGATGAAAATTTCTTTGATAGCGTTTTTCGGCAATGGCTCTAGTGCCTTTAATGTCAAGATGACCGGGGCTGCCGACAGCAGTCATGAACCAGACGCTATGACGCACCATATCACGCTCAGAATGACTCTCAGGGCGACGCACAAAAGTCATGAATTGCTTGGGATTGGGCGGTCTAAAAAAAGCTTTGTTGCTGGTGCTAAACATCAAGATAAGATTGTTGATATATTTTGGGTAGCGTGCGGCGACAATTTGGGCAATCATGCCACCCATTGACGCACCTACCAAATTGACTTTATCAAATTTTAAGGTCTTGATGAGTCTGGCGACATCTTCTGCCATGTCGGTTAAAGTATAGGCAACAGGCTCTTGACGGTTTGATAATCCTACTTGGACTTTTAGCATCATTTTTAAGGGATTTACCTTAGGTAGTCCGTCAATGCGAATTTTGCTAGACAGGCCTGTATCACGATTGTCAAAGCGAATGACAAAAAAACCTGCATCAATGAACTGTTTTAATAGCTTATCTGACCAAAACATCATCTGCGAGCCAAGCCCTGCAATAAAAATCATTGCAGGGTGCTTAGGGTTGCCCCCAGCTTCTACACACAGTTTCATGCCCTCACCAATATCAACGATGCCTTGATATAAATAAGGCGATAAATCAGACGGTTGCCAGTCTATCGCCCCAAACTTCTGCCACGATTCTGGCACTGGCATGGACTGTGTGCAAGGTGAGAGATTCATTAGATTTCTACCATCTCAAAGTCGGCTTTAGTAACGCCACACTCTGGGCAAGTCCAGTCATCTGGAATGTCTTCCCAGCGAGTACCAGGTGCAAGACCTTCTTCGGGGCAACCAAGCTCTTCATCATAAATCCAGCCACAGACTATACATTGATATTTTTTCATAAATTACCTTCAATCATGTTTGCCCATCAGATTTTACCGATTGGTCATCAATGTGGGCGAAAATCAGTTTAAAAAACTGTGCTTAGTTTACATATGTATCTATTTTTTGCAAGTTAAATTTGTAAAAAGTTGTGATGAACTGTTAATAATAGGGCTTTAATTTTCCCAAAACAGCCTTACTATACTATAATATCTCATCTTAACCATCACAATAAGCCAACTGACAATCATACATTATGCGAATTCCAGACATCAAAAATACCAACAGACAAGAACGCCACTTAAATCAACTTGCCAAACAACTACAAGAGAACGCTGAATTGACAGGTGTGAATGTCTCTGGCACACAGATTAGTAGCCAAGCGTTTGACTTGGTGAGTGAGTATGAGCCGGCAGGCGACCAACCAAATGCCATTAAAAGTTTGGTTGATGGTATACGAGAGAATAAAAAAGAACAGCTTTTGTTGGGCGTAACAGGTTCGGGCAAAACCTATACGATGGCAAAAGTCATTGCCGAGCTTGGGCGACCTGCCATTATCATGGCACACAATAAGACGCTGGCAGCTCAGCTGTACGGTGAGTTTAAGGCATTTTTTCCGCATAATGCGGTGGAATATTTTGTGAGTTATTATGACTATTATCAGCCTGAAGCTTATGTGCCTGCGTCCAATACTTTTATTGAGAAAGATTCAGCAATCAATGACCATATTGACCAGATGCGGTTGTCTGCCACTCGTGCGTTACTTGAACGCCGTGATGCCATTATTGTAGCATCTGTGTCTGCCATCTATGGATTGGGCGATCCAGAAAGCTATTTAAAAATGCTACTGCACATTGTGGTAGGAGACATGGTTGATCGCACCGCACTCATTAAACGATTGGTTGAGCTACAATATGAACGCAACGAACTTGATTTTGGGCGAGGCACTTATCGCATTCGTGGTGAGACGCTTGATATTTATCCTGCCGAGAGTGAAAGTTTGGCGGTACGCATTGAGATGTTTGATGATGAGGTGGAAAAAATCGTTTGGTTTGACCCTTTGACAGGTAAAAATGTCCGCACCGCACCACGCATCACCATTTATCCAAAGTCGCACTATGTTACGCCACGAGAAAAGCTAGAAGCGGCTAGTGAGACCATCAAGGCTGAACTTGCTGATCGGTTGGAATATTTTCGAGCTAATGATAAGCTGATTGAAGCACAACGCATCAAAGAACGCACACAGTACGACCTAGAGATGATTCAACAGTTAGGCTACTGTAATGGCATTGAAAACTATTCACGCCACTTATCAGGACGACCAGCAGGACTGGCACCGCCAACCTTATTTGATTATGTGCCTGATGATGCACTGCTTTTCATTGATGAAAGCCATGTTACTGTACCGCAGATTGGGGCAATGTACAAAGGTGATCGCAGTCGAAAAGAGACACTGGTGAATTACGGTTTTCGTCTGCCATCAGCGATGGATAATCGCCCGATGAAATTTGAAGAATGGGAGCGATTAAAGCCCTATACCATCTATGTGTCTGCCACGCCTGCCGCCTATGAATTGGAGCGAAGCGAGCAGGTGGTTGAGCAAGTGGTGCGTCCAACAGGACTGATTGACCCTGTGCTTGAGATTTGTCCTGTGCTGACTCAAGTGGATGATGTGCTTGGTGAGATTAATCTGCGTAAACCGCTTAATGAAAGGGTGCTTATTACAACCTTAACCAAACGCATGGCAGAGGACTTGACCAGTTACCTAAAAGAGTATGGCATTAAAGTTGCTTATTTGCATTCGGATATAGACACCGTTGAACGCATGAAGATTATCCATGAATTGCGTACTGGTGTGCATGATGTGCTGGTTGGGATTAACCTGCTTCGTGAAGGTTTGGATATGCCTGAGGTGAGTTTGGTGGCGATATTTGATGCAGACAAAGAGGGTTTTTTGCGTTCGGAGCGTTCTTTAATTCAGACCATTGGTCGTGCAGCACGCCACATTAACGGCAAGGCGATTTTATATGCAGACAGCATTACGCCAAGTATGCAAAAGGCCATTGAGGAAACCGAACGCCGTAGAGCCAAGCAAATCGCCTTTAACGAAGCACATGGCATCATACCAAAATCTGCCCATCGTGCCATCACCGATAAAATTGATACAGGTGAAGAAGAGATAGCAGGTAGTGTCATCATCAATAAAGCAGTGATTGCAGGTGTGGATGAAGAGATTTTAAGGCGACCAGAGCTGATTGCTAAAGAAATATCCCGCCTTGAAAAACAGATGAAGGCATTATCTGGTGAGTTAAAATTTGAAGAGGCGGCACGAGTGCGTGATCAAGTGTTGGCATTAAAGGATTTTTTGGTCAAACAAGGATGATGACTGCTTATTTGAATAAAAGTTTGGTTCATAAAAAAATACAAGAACTTTAATGGGTGTAAAGCCAGTAACTTACGCCATTTTATAAAGCTCAACAAATCAATCAATACTAAAAAATAGGCTGTATGTTCGTTTGCATTGATTAAGCAATGCTTTTGTATAAAAAAGCTTTAAAAATAGAGCTGTAACACCCATAAAATGCATCAAAAGTGTGATAAATCCATCAAAAATTTATTGATTGTTTCTACCAATTAAGATACAATAAAAGTGAAAAGTTTAGAACCGTTACGAAAGATGCGTAATGAGAAACTTGGCAAAAGGGCTTGCAACATTTGCGAGCCTTTTTATATTTTTAACCACATTCTAGTTGGAGATGAGCCATGAAATTACAACACATCGCACTTGCTTTGTTATCTGCCATGACAACTGTCGCTGTCGCTGCCCCTGCTGGTACTTGGACTATCGGTGCAGGTGTTGCCCATGTTGATCCTAAAAGCAATCCTGATCCTAAAAGCAATCCTGATGATAAATTTGATATCAGGGGCTTGACGGTTGATAAAGACATTCGCCCAAGCGTTACTTTTGAATACTTTCCTGTAAAAAATGTAGGTGTTGAGTTATTGGCTGCTGCACCGTTTCATCATGACATCAATATCAACAACCAATATGCAGGCAAAACTCAGCAACTACCTCCAACATTGTCATTGCAATACCACTTTGATAATGGAGGTAAGGTTGTGCCATTTATCGGTGCAGGCGTGAACTACACTACTTTCTTTAAAGAGCGTCTACACAATCCACAAGCTGATTTGAAAATTGGCGATAGTTGGGGTGCGGCAGGTCATGTAGGTGTTGATTTTAAATTTACCGACCGTGATGCTGTGCGTCTAGATGCTCGCTATATCGACCTAAAAACCAATGTTAAGGTTAATGGCAATAGCGTTGGTGAGCTTAACCTAAGCCCATGGGTGTATGGCGTTTCATTTGTCAAAACATTCTAATGCTTTAGAATTAAAAGCTAATAAAAAACAAAAAAAGCTGATAATGTAAATTATCAGCTTTTTTTGGCTAAATATCAGATAATGCTCACCGAGCTTGTGTTGTAATTTGGCAGATTGGGCATAATATGCTACATTAGCTCACGCAATCACTAACATCTTAGTGATGACATCACTACATGACTTATTGTCAATATACACCAATAGTAGCCCTTAGATATAATCATGAACCTTGAAACTCATCCCTTATCGCCATTTTTACCGCCTAATGCCAAAGTATTGATGTTGGGTAGTTTTCCACCACCACGCATCCGCTGGAAGATGGATTTTTATTATCCGAATTTTAATAATGATATGTGGCGAATTATGGGGCTTGTATTTTTTAATGATAAGGATTTTTTTATTGATGTGGTCAATAAATCATTTCATCAGGAGGTGATTGAGCGGTTTTTGATGGATAAAGGGATTGCTATTTTTGATGTGGCAAGGACGATAGTGCGATTAAAGGATAATGCGTCCGATGCGTTCTTAAAAGTGGTGGAAAAAGTTGATGTGGCAGAGCTACTTAAGCAAATGCCAGCTTGTACGCACATCATTACTACAGGTGAGAGGTCAAGTGAAGTTTTATTGTCCGATTTTGGTATCAAGCCACCTAAAATCGGACAATCGGTACAATTAACCATCGCAAAAAGAACGGTGTATTTACATCGCTTACCATCATCATCACGAGCCTATCCGTTGGCACTCACCAAAAAAGCAGCTTATTATCAAGCGGTCTTTGCTGGTATCTTTTATGATGAATATGAATTGGCGTAGCTATTGATTTAAAGGGGGTTGGCGGCGGTCATGAGTGCGATATCAAGCGAGGGTGGCTTGGTTTGAATTTTTCTTGTGTTTTGTCATCAATGCCAGTGAGAATATGCTACAATAGATAAGATAAAAGATAGCATATGTTTGCCAAATTTGTGGCTATCAATATTTTACAATTATTTGGAGTAAGTCATGACCCAAGCAAGTGCAAAAAAACCGCATGTATTGATGATTTTAGATGGTGTTGGACACCGCACTGACCCACGAGATAACGCTGTAGCTGCTGCAAATACGCCAAATCTTGATGAGCTGATGGCAACTTGTCCGACAGGTTTTATCTCAGGTTCAGGTCTTGATGTGGGGTTGCCTGATGGTCAGTTTGGCAATTCAGAAGTGGGGCATATGAATTTGGGTGCAGGTCGCATCTTATTTCAAGACTCAACTCGTATCATGAATGACATCAATACAGGTGATTTTTTTAAGAACGAAGTGCTGGTGAATGCTGTCAAGGCAGCCAATGATGCTGAAGGTGCGGTGCATATCTTGGGTCTGCTGTCTGATGGTGGTGTGCACGCACACATTGAGCATATGCAAGCAGCGGTGCGTATGGCATTGGAGCAAGGGGCGTTGCAGGTTTTCGTACATGGCTTTACTGATGGCAGGGATACGCCGCCAAAGTCTGCTGATACATATGTAGCAAGTTTTGAGCAGTTTTTGAGCAAAGTTAATGATGAGTTTGAAGGTGAGGCAAAAATCGCCAGCTTGATTGGTCGTTTCTACTCTATGGATAGAGATAAGCGTTGGGATAGAGTGCAAGCAGCATATGAGCTATTGACCCAAGCAGCGGCAGTTCGTGAAGCTCAGTCAGCATCTCAAGCGATTGAGCTTGCCTATGCTGCTGATGAGACAGATGAATTTATCCAAGCGACCATGATTGATGACAATGGCGTGATTTGTGATAATGATGCTATTATCTTTATGAATTTTCGTGCTGACCGTGCCAGAGAGATTTCTCAAGCGTTTTTGAATGCAGATTTTGATGGTTTTGCTCGTAAAGTTGCTCCAGAATTATCTGCCTATGTCATGCTGACCAAATATTCTGATGAATTGGAAAATAATCAAAAAACCACCATCGCCTATTATCCAGCCAGTCTTGCAAACACCATGGGCGAATATCTACAAAATCAAGGCAAAACTCAGTTGCGTATCGCTGAAACAGAAAAATATCCCCATGTTAGCTTCTTTTTTAGCGGTGGTCGTGAAGAGCTGTACAAGGGCGAACAGCGTATTTTGGTCAATAGCCCAAATGTCAAGACTTATGATTTAAAGCCAGAAATGAGTGCGTATGAAATCACTGACAAGCTAAAAGCCGCCATAGAATCTGGCGATTTTGATGTGATTGTTATCAACTATGCCAATGGCGATATGGTTGGGCATACAGGTGTTTTTGAGGCGGCAGTTAAGGCAGTTGAGGCGGTTGATGAGTGTATTGGTATCATTACCCAAAGTGTTCGTGATGTTGGCGGTGAGATGCTGATTACCGCTGATCATGGTAACTGTGAGCAGATGCAAGACTATGAAAGTGGTCAAGTGCATACTCAGCATACCACAGAGCTTGTGCCGTTCATTTATGTGGGCAATCAATCCATGCGTGTGCGTGAGGGTGGTAGACTGTGCGATGTGTCGCCAACCATTTTGCATTTGATGGGATTGCCAAAGCCTGTTGAGATGACAGGCGAGAGTCTTTTGATTGCAGTTTAAAGAAAAAAGATGGTGAATATGCAAGATTTCGCTATGAATAAACTTGTGGCTGCGATGGCACTTTTTCTAATGGTAGCGTCGCCCGCATCAGCAGAAGTGCAGTGGAATAAGCCTATCGCTAAGATGGCAAGTCTATTGGGCATTAATAAGCCATCGGACAGCATACCGACCGACCCTAACTCTTTGCCAAACACACCAGTCCAAGATAATCTTGATGGTGTGCAAGACGCAGTTGAGCTTGACGCATTAGACAGTAAGCCCAATGTACTGCATGGTATTGATGGTCTGCATCAAGGGAGAGTGCCACTGAATGCGATTTTACCTAAGACCTTAAAGACTTTTGTGTCAGTGGTGGATTTAATTCGCCGTGAATATCCTGAGGCAACGACAGATGACGAGCTATTTTATCACGCCATCAATGGCATGCTGACGAAAATTGATAGCCATGCTGAGTTTTTGGATGCCAAAGCGTTTGGTAGTTTGCAATCATTCACAACAGGTAAGGTAGCGGATATTGGCATTGAAGTATCTTGGCAGGAGTCAGTAGGGCATTGGGTGATTACGCAAGTTGCATCAGGGTCAAGTGCTGACCAAGCTAATATGGCGGTAGGCGATTATCTGCACAAAATTGGCGAGGTGCGTCTGTCTGGTAGTCAAAGCCAAAACGATGTTGCACAACTATTAAATGGCATTCAAGGAACGAAAGTAGATGTTACTTTCTCTAAGTCAGGTCGTTCTAAACTGACCAAAACCATAGAGCGGACGCACAGTACTGAGTCGAATATTGAAACGCTAGTAAAAGATGGTGTGGTGATTGTCAAACTGCCTGTTTTTCAGAGCAACACTCGTGAACAGATTTTAAATGGTGTAGCAGCGGTCAATGTGCCTGTTCAAGGCATGATTATTGATGTGCGAAACAATCCAGGTGGTGTACTTGAATCAGCAGTTGATGTGGCATCCTTATTCATGCGTAATCAAATCGTTACTCAAGTTGAAGGTAGAGAAGGTATTGAGCGAGTCATGCACACCACAGGTGCTCCACTGCTTGATGAAATACCGCTTATCATTCTGCAAAATCGCTATTCGGCTTCGGCTGCTGAAGTGCTTGCCAGTAGTCTAAAAACCCAAAAGCGAGCATTGATTGTTGGTGAGACCAGTTATGGTAAAGGTTCGGTTCAGTCGGTCGTGCCTATTGGCGATAACCAAGCGGTAAAAATTACCACCGCTCATTACCTGACTGCAAATGGTGAGAAGATTGACAAAGTGGGTGTAAAAGCTGATGTTGGCTTTGATGTCAATACCAGTCAAAGCCAAAATGTGCATTCATCAACTGATGAGTGGATGGACAGGGCGTTATCTCTCATGCAAGAGGGTAAACTTGATAGCGGAGTGGAATTTTCCCCTGTAGGTGGGTTCTAAGCCCCTAAATCATAAAACAAAGCGTTACCCCAAAAAAACTGTATTTGGTTTGGGTGGGGTTGAGTGATTATAAAAGCCATTAAAAACCATCTGATGTATAGGCTTTGTTAGCGTATCATCAGACTTTTTTGTTGGGGTAGGCTTGTATTTTGCCATCATGTAGCTCAATGGTGAGTGCTTGTTCTTGATTGAGCTGTGCGACAGATGAGAGAATTTTGCCGCTTTGATGAATGAGGGCATAACCCTTAGTCAGCGTCTTGGCAGGGTGTTGAATCAAAATCAAACTTTGTAGATGACGGCAATGCTCACGCAACAATGCCAATTTGGGCAAGATGTTTTGATGTTGACCAACAAAATGGGTCAGTTGTCTTTTGGTGGTATTTAAATGAGCATAAGACTGAACCCTGCTTTGGTAAAGCAAATGCTCTACAGATGCCTTTTGGTTACCAAGCTGATGCATGGTGAGTAACTTGGTTCTTTGTAGGCTATGTGTTGCATCTTTTTTGGTGAGCTGTACTAATTTTAGGGCGAGATTTTGGCTGTGTGCCATGAGTGTCTCGCTTTTATTTTTGGCATTTGACAACAGTGCTTGGCTAGTATTTTTGATATCTTGTATGGCAAGTTTGGCATCTTGAGTGATGGTAATAAGATGTCTCTCAATCGCTCCAATCACCTTTGATGGTGTGTCAAAGCGAGTGTGTGCCACTTCATCTATTAGTACTCTATCTCGTTCATGTCCAATCCCCACCCATACAGGCACAGGCTGTTCAGCGATGAGTGCAGCAAGCTCAAAGTCGTTGAGATACGCCAAATCCCCCACCGCACCACCACCACGAATGATGACAAGCAGATCGGGCAAAGTGCCATAAGTTTGGCGAAACTGCTCTATACCCTGTGTGATAGCAACTCTGATCTCATCTGGAGCATGATTACCTTGAAAAGTAGCATGATGATAATGAAACTGGCACGCATTAAAATGCTGTAACCTATCGGCTTCACGGCGAAAATCACCCAAGCCTGCGGCATTTTGTGGGGAGATGACGATGACATGACGAATGTCAAATGGAGCGACTAGGGATTTATTCAACCGAGTCAATCCTTCATCGTGAAGGCGTTTTTTCATGGCATGATAAGCGGCAGCAAGCTCACCGATGGTGTAGGTTGGGTCGATGTCGCTGATGTTGATGCTAAAGCCATACTGGGCATGAAAGGTTGCTGATGCCTTAATTAGAATGCTTGTACCTGCCCCCAATGCTCTGCCTGTAGCGGCATGAAACTTCGCCAGAACAGGCTGTGCACGATAACGCCATAGCGTCCCACGACAACTAGCAACAATTTGGTCGTTGTCATCTTTTTCTGCCAATTCAAAATAATAATGCCCGCCTTTAGATGACAAGGCACGCACTTCAGCACGCACCCATACTTCATGATCAAAGGTGTCGCTGATGACCATCTTGACCGCTGTTAAATAGTCGCTTAAAGACAGCTGTGTGCCATCAAGTTGGCTGTGTGTGTCTTGGATTTCATTTAGTTCATCTAATTCGGCGGCGATTTTGGCGTGTAGCTCATCGATGTCTTTATTGGGTGTTGATAGATTTTGGGCAAGACGAACGATATGGTTGGTGTTTTTATTCATTTTTTACTGATTGGTGTTTAGATTGGTTTTGTTAAAATTTTGGTAAATAACACCAACACTATAACACACCTAACGCATGAATAAAACTGATTGTCCGATTGATGATGAGTTTGATTGATGACTGATGAATATTTATCAGAAAAATTTTTATAAAAATCATTATTTATAGGTTTTTTTAATAACTAATTAAAAAAAACCCATTTGATTTTGTACTTGTGTTCGGTTAAGGTATTCACGCTAAGTGTATGTGTGTACTGCTGTATACTTACACTGATGATTTTTATCCAACCAACAAAAATGGAATCAACAATGAAAGAACTGATGATCGATGCAGGCCGTATCGCCAACATTACTCGCATCGCCATTGACAAAAGTAGCGAAAATGCTGCACTTTTGACTAAATTTATTGATATTTATTATAAAAAGTTGCATCATGATGTGGCGGCTGATTTTAACGATAATGACCTTGCAGGCATGGCATTGCACCATTTTAGCCAATTAAAACACCACAATGGTACCAGTCCAAGACTGGCAGTCATCAATCCTGTTAGTGATGAACATTATTTCACCAGCAAAAGTAGCGTCATTCAAATGGCGGTATTTGATCGCCCATTTTTGACAGACACCATGCTAATGATGCTTGAGAAAAAAGGCGTTTCGGTCAAACGCATTCATAACAGTTTGGTAAAAGTAGTGCGTGATGAGCTAGGACACATCATTGATGTGGTGGAGACGGATGAAAGTGATGCTGGCATCGCTCAGCAGTATTCTTTGTTCCATGCTGAGATTGCTCGTCAAGATGAGGCGGTTTTGGGTGAGATTTATGAGGCACTACTTGGCAAGATTAACACGCTTGATGTCATCGTCTCAGACTGGTCGCAGATGCGTGATAAGTTAAAAAGCATTCGTCAAGAGATGCAAAATGCACCAATTCCAACCGTACATCATTCCAAAGATGAGGTGCTAAGTTTTCTGGACTGGGTGGCGGATAATAACTTTATTTTCATGGGTTTTCGTGAATATCGCTTTGATGAGCTTGGTGATAACGCAGAGTTACACTCAGTAGGTGGTAGTGGCTTGGGTGTGCTAAGAGGTTCATCTGAAGATGCTTTATCACAAAGTTTTCATCGTTTACCCAATGAGCTAAAGCACCTATTAAGCCTACCTCGTGTGCTTTTATTGTCCAAATCTCGCCATGAGTCGCCTGTGCATCGCCCTGTGTACATGGATTTTTTGGGCATTCATAAATATGACGAAAACGGCAGGTTGGTTGGCGAATATCGCTTTGTGGGTTTACTTACCTCACTTGCTTATCAAACCCGTGTCAACAATATTCCGCTGTTGCGTGAAAAGGCGGATCAAATCCTTAAAATGTCAGGCTTGCCAAAAAATAGCCACAGTTATCTAAAACTGGTGCATATTATTAATACGCTCCCTCGTGATGACTTGTTTCAGGCCAACATTGATGAGTTGTATCCGATGGTGCTTTCCATCAGTCAGCTACAAGACAAAAATCGCCTGCGTCTGTTTACTCGTATTGACCATTATCAACGGTTTGTGTCATGTTTGGTGTATATACCACGCTATAAATTTGACACCAAACTTAGAATGAAAATTCAAGAAGTGCTAACCCAAGCGTATGGTGGCGAATCATCGAATTTTACAACAGAGTTTAATGAACTGCACCATGCTCGTGTACACATTCATGTTAGAACCATTCCTGGTCAAGTTAAAACGGTGGACACCAAGGCATTGGAAAGTCAGTTGACTGCACTCATGCAAGATTGGTCTGATGAATATGCACGCATCTTGAGTGATGAGATGGGCGAAAGCAAGGCAAATCAGCTGGCCCATCTATATGGTGAGGCAATTCCTGCCGCCTACAAAGAACGCTATGATGCTAGCACAGCAGTGGCAGATACCAAGCGTCTTTTGGCAATCAATACAGACAATCCAATGTCATGGCGACTATATCAGCCTGTCGGAAAAGGTCTTGATAGATTAACCTTGAAGCTATACGGACAAGGCGAGCCGACCATTTTGTCGCACATTTTGCCAATTCTTGAGAATTTTGGGGTGCTTGTACTAAATGCTCAAACCTTTAAGTTCGGTAATGATGTGGGTGCTTGGCTACAAGAATATGAATTAAAATTGCGTGATGGCATGAGCATTGATCTTGATGTGGTGCGTACGCAGTTTGAAGATAGCTTGCGTGAAATCTGGTTGGGTAATATTGAGTCGGACAGATTAAATGAGCTGATTTTGGTAAGTGGTCTGGATGCTTATGATGTACTTATTTTGCGTGCATTATCTCGTTACATGGTACAGGCAAGAGCTCCATTCTCTAATGACTACATTCACACGGCTTTGGTAAATAATGCTGCGATTGGTGAGCAGTTGGTTCAACTGTTTCATGCTAAGATGTCGCCTGATGTGGTAGAGCGTGACAAGGTGATTTGTGCGGTAAAAGCCCGTATCAAAGAACAGCTTGCTTTGGTGAGTAGTCTTGATGAAGATCGCATCATTCATTGGTTTTTGGACTTGATTGATGCACTGCTTCGCACGAATTATTATCAAGTTGATGAGATGGGTAAGCGTAAAGATAGATTGTCCTTTAAGTTTGCTGCTAGCCAAATCCCACATCTACCCAAGCCTAAGCCAATGTTTGAGATTTATGTGTATTCGCCACGCATTGAGGGTGTGCACTTGCGTGGTGGAAAGGTTGCTCGTGGTGGTCTAAGATGGTCTGATCGTATGGAAGACTATCGCACCGAAGTGCTTGGGCTAGTCAAAGCTCAGATGGTCAAAAATTCGGTGATTGTACCTGTGGGTTCAAAAGGTGGTTTTGTTTGCAAGGATAGAACCAAAGCGACAAACCGTGAACTGTGGCAGGCAGAAGGTGTGGCGTGCTATCAGACCTTCATTCGTGGCTTGCTTGATTTGACGGATAATTTGGTTGATGGTCAAGTTGTGCCGCCAAGCAATACAGTGCGTCATGATGAGGACGACCCATACTTGGTTGTGGCAGCAGACAAAGGTACGGCAACTTTTTCAGACATTGCCAATGCTTTGTCGGCAGAATATGGCTTTTGGCTACAAGATGCTTTCGCTTCTGGTGGTTCAGCAGGCTACGACCATAAAGGCATGGGCATTACCGCAAGGGGTGCTTGGGAGAGTGTCAAACGCCATTTTAGATTGATGGATAAAGACATTCAAAACCGTGACGAGTTGACCGTTGTGGGCATTGGTGATATGTCAGGCGATGTGTTTGGTAATGGTATGTTATTGTCAGATAATATTCGTCTGCAGGCTGCCTTTAACCATCTGCATATCTTTATTGATCCAAATCCAGATGCCAAAGCGTCCTTTGTTGAACGCCAGCGTTTATTTGAAATGTCTCGTTCGGCATGGACGGATTATGATGCCAGTCTCATCAGTGAGGGTGGTGGTGTGTTTAACCGCACGGATAAAGCCATTGCCATTACGCCACAGATGAAAGAAGCCTTTGATATTAGCGAAGACAGGCTAACACCAAATGAGCTACTTAATAAACTATTAAAAGCTCCTGTGGATTTGATTTGGAATGGTGGTATTGGTACTTATATTAAAGCGACAGATGAAGAAAATGCTGATGTTGGCGACCGTGCGAATGATGCCATTCGTGTTAATGGTGGTGAAGTGCGTGCCAAAGTGGTTGGCGAGGGTGGCAATTTGGGTTGTACCCAAAAAGGTCGTATTGAATACGCCCAAAATGGCGGTCGTATCTATACGGATGCCATTGATAACTCAGCAGGTGTGAACTGTTCTGATCATGAAGTGAATATTAAGATTCTACTAGGTTCAGTGGTGCAACAAGACGACATGACCATCACACAGCGTAATGTCTTGCTTGAGAGCATGACCGATGAAGTGGCGAAATTGGTACTTCGTCAAAACTACCTGCAACCACAAGCCATTGAGCTATCGGCTCGAGAATCGGCACAAAGATTACCTGAACACCATAGCTTTATGCAATTTTTGGAGCATTTAGGACGCTTGGATCGTAGTATTGAGTATCTACCAACTGATGAGACGGTTGCTGTGCTGAAACAGCAGTCAAAAGGTCTTACTAATCCAGAATTTGCCGTTTTACTTGCTTATGGCAAAATGTGGGTTTATGATGAAATGCTATCAAGCGATTTGACCGATGATATGTATTTTCTAAATGAACTACAAAAATACTTCCCAAATGCACTAAGTAAACCGTACTTTGATGAGATGGTAAAACATCGTTTGCACCGTGAAATCATTTGTACTTATTTGACCAATGGTTTGGTCAACCGATTGGGCATTGAAGCGGTGTATGACATCTATAGTCAGACTAAGCGTAGCATTGCTGACATTACCCGTGCGTATGCCGTGGTGCGTGATGTTTTTGAGGTACAGTCGCTATGGCAATCGCTTGAAAAGCTAGATAATCAAATATCAGCACAGTTACAACTAGACATGGAGCTTGATCTTCGTAAGTCTTTAAAAGACGCAATGATAACGCTACTTAATGCTCATGCGTCGCTTGATGTGGCACAGCTGACTGGTAAGATTAGTATCAATCGTGATGCCATTGATGCCGCCTATCAAGCAAGGCTAGAACAGCAGGGCGTACCCAGCCAGATAGCTACCATTTTTGCTAGACTGCCTGCGTGGTGCAACGCATTTAAGCCTGATTTGTTGGGTTGATAATAATAAAAAAATCAGAGTCAATTTGGCTCTGATTTTTTATTGCTTTAAAAATCGTCCAAAAACACAAAAGCGGTAAAATATTGCACAGCTTACAACCATTTTATGATAAAAATTGACTGGCTTGATATTACAGTCTAGTAAAAATATGCTAGAATAATAAGTTTTTAAATTAAACAAACAATAAAGATTTATTATGAGCTTTTTAACCAAAACATTTGATGTCATCGTTATTGGTGGTGGGCATGCAGGTACAGAGGCGAGTCTTGCAGCTGCTCGTATGGGGGCAGATACACTGCTGATTACGCATAATATTGAGACGCTTGGGCAGATGAGTTGCAACCCTGCTATCGGCGGTATTGGCAAATCACATTTGGTGCGAGAAGTGGACGCATTGGGCGGGGTGATGGCACTGGCAACCGACCATTCAGGCATTCAGTTTCGAGTGCTAAATAGCCGAAAAGGGGCGGCGGTTCGAGCCACACGAGCTCAAGCAGACCGTTTGTTATATAAGGCATTTGTCCGTCACATTCTTGAAAACCAGCAAAACCTTACGATTTTTCAGCAACCTGTTGATGACATCATTGTGGAAAATGGGCGTGCCGTGGCAGTGGTTACAGCCACAGGCATTCGCCTAAACACCCGCTCGGTAGTACTGACATCAGGGACTTTTTTAGGTGGTGTGATTCATGTTGGATTGGATCATCAAAGTGGCGGTCGGGCAGGTGATATGCCATCTGTTCGTTTGGCGGACCGTTTGCGTGAGTTAAAATTACCTGTTGGACGACTAAAAACAGGCACGCCAGCTAGGATTGATGCACGCACGGTGGATTTTTCTGTGATGACCATACAGGAGGGAGATACGCCTTTGCCTGTGATGAGTTATATGGGTGATGTGTCTATGCACCCACGCCAAATCCCTTGCTATATCACGCATACCAACGCAAAAACCCATGATATTATCCGCAACAATCTTGATAGAAGTCCGATGTTTAGCGGTAAGATTGAAGGTGTTGGTCCTAGATATTGCCCAAGTATTGAGGATAAGATTCATCGTTTTGCTGACAAAGACAGTCATCAAATTTTCATTGAGCCTGAGGGCTTGACCACGCATGAATTGTACCCCAATGGCATTTCCACAAGTTTACCTTTTGATGTACAGGTTGAATTTATTCATACAATGCGTGGGCTTGAAAATGCTCATATCACACGCCCCGGCTATGCCATTGAGTATGATTATTTTGACCCACAAGCCCTAAAGCCCACACTAGAAACCAAAGCCATTGAGCATCTGTATTTTGCAGGACAAATTAACGGAACAACAGGCTATGAAGAAGCAGCGGCTCAGGGGCTTTTGGCTGGCTTGAATGCTGCTTTGCAGGCACAAGAGCGTAAGGCTTGGACACCACAACGCCATGAGTCTTATTTGGGTGTATTGGTGGACGACCTAATTACGCACGGTACTAAAGAGCCATACCGTATGTTTACTAGCCGTGCCGAACACCGATTGCTTTTGCGTGAGGATAATGCAGACGCTCGTTTGACCGCCATTGGGCGAGAATTAGGCTTGGTGGATGATGAACGCTGGGCTAAATTTAATCAAAAAATGGAAATGATAGCAAGCGAAACCGCACGCCTAAAAGACATTTGGGCGACGCCAAACAATGCCATTGGCAAAGCGTTTATGGATAATACAGGCGAGATTTTAACCAAAGAAAACAATCTGCTTGATTTATTAAAACGCCCTAATGTGAGTTTTGCTGACATCGCCCAAGTAGCGGACAGCCAAGTTAGTAGCGAAGCTGGTGAACAGATTGAAATTAGTGTGAAATATCAAGGCTATATTGATCGCCAAAATGAGGAAATTGAGCAGATGAAACGCCTTGAAAATACGCCACTATCTCTTGATTTTGATTATACCCAAGTTTCTGGTTTATCCAACGAAATTGTACAAAAACTCTCACATGTACGCCCATCTACCTTAGGGCAGGCAAGCCGAATCAGTGGTGTTACGCCTGCAGCGGTGAGTTTACTTGCGATGACGGTTAAGAAGTTAAAAAAGGCGGAGAAGTTGGTGTAGTAGAAGGTTTGATGAATAAAATACGCACTACTTAGGCTTGCCATAAAAAGTATGTGATATGCCTGTAGAGTTTAGCCGTCCCATAAAAGAAAAATCAGCGATGATTGAGTTGATAATTTTAATATCTTTTTTAAAAGCGGTTTTTAAAAAACAACGGCAGGATTTTAAATATTCTGCCTAACCAAAAAGTAAACAGCGATGAATGTTCAAGAAATCTTCCAAGCCATAAGTTTTGCCTTTATGATTGTCTTTCCAAACCTAGTCTTGATGGGGCTGGGTTTTTATATGAAAAAGACGGATAAAATCAATCCTAATTTTATTGATACTGCTTCCAACATCGTTTTTAAGTTTGGCTTGCCGTGCTTGCTATTTTTTAGCGTGATTAAAAGTGAAGTTAATTATGCCGAGCAATTGCCACTTATTATCGCAGGGTTTATCACAACCTTTGTGTTATTTTTTGGGTCGGAAATCTACGCCAAATTTTTTGTCAGCGATGTTCGTGATAAAGGCGTGTTTGTACAGGGGGTGTTTCGCTCTAATATGGCGATTATCGCCCTGTCGGTGGCGACCAATGCTTATGGCGTGGTGGGAACGAGTGTGGGGGCGATGTATATGGGGATTCTTACGATTCTTTATAATATATTATCGGTCATCACTTTATCACGCACAAGCCAAAATACCAACTTTAAATCACAAAGCATCAATGTCATCAAAAAAATCTTTACCAATCCGCTCATCATTGCGTTGGTGTCCGCTTTTGTTTATAAAATAGCCAATCTGCCCTTACCACCTACACCCATTACTAAAACAGGTGAGCTACTTTCAAACATTGCTCTGCCACTTGCCCTTATCTGTGCAGGGGCGACTTTAGAGATTAAATCCATGTTAGGTTTGTCTGGCTTATCTATGCAGGCGAGTATTGGTCGGATTATCATTGCTCCATTGTTGGCAGTGTTGGTGGGTATTTTATTAAAATTGTCTCCTGTGCAATTTGGTGTGCTGTTTGTCATGGTGGCAAGTCCTGCGGCAGCGGCAAGCTATGTGATGGCAAAAGCAATGGGTGGTAATGATGTCTTGGCGGCGAATATTTTGGCGTTTACTACTGTGGTTAGCATGGTAGGCATGGCAGTGGGTATGGCGTGGCTTCGGATTTTGGCTTTGGCATAGTGATGAGTGGGAGTATAAAAAATGAGCCGAAGTTGGCTCATTTTTGTTGGATATGGACTTATAAACATACTTGCAAAAGTACTTGCCATGCCATTGTCAAACTTTAAATCAAAATCAGCCAATTGTCATTTAGCCAATTTGTACAGCTTGTCAACAGTTGATCATTCAAATCATCAAAGATGATTGCTTCATTATTGGTAAACCGCTCAATGAGTATTAACTCTTGGTCATTAAAACAGATATGCTCGCCGTTGATGTACCAGTCATTATTTTGTAATACAAAACGGCACGCAGGATTGATCATCAAGCACTCGCCATTGTGTAGTCGCTTAGCAAGTTCATTAGGGCCTAATTCATCATCAAAAGAAATCAGATCGTACCCTCGCTTACTAACCAGCTCACTGATTGCTTGAGTTAAGATGGCGTTGCCTTGATCGGAATTTAGTAGGTTAATCAGCTCATCTTTGATGGCGTTGATGCTATCATTGGATAATTCATGAGGGCTGTTTTGCACATTTTGGGGCAAAACCAGCGGAGAAAACAGGGCGTGTTCACCAGTGGCGATATCAGCGATTTCATCTAGGATTTGCACCATGTTTGGGCGGCGAAAACCAAACGAAAAAGTCAGGCAGTCATCAATCGCAACACCATAATGACTAAGGCGTGGCGGCACATATAAAACATCGCCAGCTTCTAAGATTTCATCAAAAATGATTTCTCCCATGTCATCAAGCAGGCGAATGGGTTGACCTTCGATGAATGGTGTGTCGCTATCACACATTTTACCCAGTTGCCAACGGCGTTTGCCGTAGCCTTGTGCCAAAAACACATCATATTCGTCATAATGCTCGCCTACGCTACCGCCAGCTTGAGCAACTGATACCATGATGTCATCTTGTTGCCATCTTGGAATAAAATCAAAGGCCTGCCAAAGTTCACCAAGCTCAGGCGACCATTGTTCTAGGTTTTGTACCAAGACCGTCCAGAGTTTGGGTGTGTTTTGCAAATCCTGCTCGTTTAGGGGCGAATTTTTGAGTGTCCATACTGTTGGGTTGTTGTCTTGCTGGGTGATGAGACGAGCTGATACACCGTCTTCTGTTGCCAAGTCTAGTACATCGGTTGGCTCAAACATACCGACTAACGCAGGTAGACCGTTTTTAATCAGCAAAGGTTTTTTTTGCCAGTATTCTTGCAGGAAAATCTCTGGCGTGATATCGGTAGGCAGGCAAAAGGGTAGTTTATCGCTCATAATGTCATTTCTTTGGTTAAAACAATGGGCTATTTTAGCAATTTTTAACCAAAAAAACCATGTAAATGGCTAAAAACTTATTGATTGATTTTTTAGGTGATGTACAAAAACTGGTTTAAAAAAAATAAAATTTTCTTTATAATGGCAATTTAGTTTCTACCTATTAAAAAGGCAATAGCATGTCGGATACCACCTATAAACACGATGAATTTTATGACGAATACGAGCAAGAGTTTGACTTGGAAGATGGTAAATTAAACCAAGCACAGATAGATGCGTTGTATGCGAAACTTGATGAAGCAGGACGTAATCTGCGTAGCATTCGTGATTTTATCCGTTTTTGTGTGAGCAAACTGCGTGAATATGATGTGGTGGTGGCACAGGGGACAACTGATGAATTTGCTGAAAGTTCTGCGATTGTGCTACATACTCTTAATCTGGATTGGGAGGCAAACCCTGAAATTCTTGATTGCCGACTAACTGACGGTGAAAAACAGGCAATACTAGAGTTGTTGGGTCGCCGTATTACTGAGCGTAAACCCTTGTCTTATCTCATCAATTTGGCGTACTTTTGCAATTTGCCTTTTTATGTGGACGAGAGAGTGCTTATTCCTCGTTCACCCATTGCAGAGCTGATCAGTCAGCAGTTTTATCCTTATTTTGATGTGGACAATGTGGGCAAAAGCAAGTTTTTCTTACACGGATTACAAGAGTTGCAGTTATCACCCCCTGAGCGAATTTTAGATTTGTGTACAGGTTCTGGTTGTATTGCCATTGCTTTGGCAGTAGCTTTTCCTGATGCGAATGTCGATGGGGCAGACATTGATAAAGACGCATTGGAAGTGGCATGGACGAATGTGGAGCATCATAATCTAGAGCATCAGGTGAATTTACTCCAAAGCGATTTATTTGAAAAAATCCCTGCTGAGAATCAATACGAACTGATTGTTACCAACCCACCTTATGTTGATGCTGAGGATATGGCAGAATTACCGCCAGAGTTTCTACATGAGCCAGAACACGCTTTGGCAGCAGGACAAGATGGCTTGGATTTGGTGCATCAAATTCTCTATCATGCCCCAGACTACTTAACCCGTGATGGACTGCTGGTTTGTGAGGTGGGCAATAGTGAATGGCATCTACGACAGGCTTATCCTGAGATTCAGTTTGATTGGTTGACTTTCCAAAAAGGTGGTAATGGGGTATTTGCGATTACTTGTGAGGAGCTTTTGGAGTATCGAGAGGAATTTGCAAGACAGGTTGAGAGAGTAAAAGGCGAATCGTGGCTGAAATAACACAGGTAGCCATCATTTAGCAACTTAGCAACCAAATTTTTATGAGATAAAAGGTAAGTCTGTTTAGCGATACGCCTTTTATAAATAACAGCGTAATGAAAATAACAAAGATAGGTGGTTATCTTGCCACTTTGTTTTAAATCATTTAGAGGGGGTAATATGTCAGGTAATACCATAGGGCAACTTTTTAGTGTAACCACTTGTGGCGAGTCGCATGGTGTGGGACTTATGGCAATCGTGGACGGTGTACCGCCTAATTTACCCTTGTGTGAAGAAGATTTGCAAGCCGAGCTTGATCGCCGAAAACCTGGCACATCTAAATTCGCCACCCAACGAAAAGAAGACGATAAAGTAGAGATTATCTCTGGGGTATTTGAGGGGCGAACCACAGGCACACCGATTGGACTGTTAATCCGCAATACCGACCAAAAATCCAAAGATTATGGCAATATCGCCAAGACCTTTCGTCCTAATCATGCCGATTACACCTACACGATGAAATACGGTTTTCGGGATTATCGAGGTGGTGGTCGTTCTTCCGCTCGTGAAACCGCCATGCGTGTGGCAGCAGGAGCGATTGCTAAAAAGTATTTAAAAGAGCGTTTGGGTATTATTATTCGTGGTCATGTTACGCAGATTGGCACCGAAAAAGCAGAAAAGCTAGATTGGGATATTGTCAACCAAAACCCGTTTTTTTGTGGAGATAGTGATGCTATACCCAGATTTGAAAAACTGATTATCTCACTTCGTGAGCAAGGCACAAGCTGTGGGGCGAGGCTAGAGATTCTTGCTCATAATGTTCCTGTTGGTTTGGGAGAGCCAATCTTTGATCGTTTAGATGCCGATATTGCCCATGCAATGATGTCTATCAATGCTGTTAAGGGTGTGGAAATTGGTGATGGCTTTGGTGTGATTGAGCAGTTTGGCCATGACAGTCGAGATGAACTCACCCCTGATGGCTTTTGTGCCAATCACGCAGGCGGGATTTTAGGCGGTATTAGTAGTGGGCAGACCATCCGTGTCGCCATTGCTCTAAAACCAACCGCCAGTATCACAACCGCAGGCAGGACGATTGACCTAGACGGTCAGGCAACTGATGTCATTACTAAAGGTCGTCATGACCCTTGCGTGGGTGTGCGAGCAACTCCTATTGCTGAAGCCATGCTTGCCATTGTTCTGCTTGATCATTACCTGCGTCATCGTGGCCAAAATGCCGATGTTGCTTATCCATTAAGACCGATTGAGTGAGTGCTTGGTGTGATATGTTTTTTGACATAAAACTGATTTTTAAAGCCTTGAGTTTGCCACTACTGTTTGTTGGTCAGTTAAGTATTGCCAACGAATCAATGTTGATGGACTGGTACAAAATGATTACCCCTAATTATGCTCAATTCCAACAATTGTATGGTTCGGATTTGGACAATATGGTGTTTTCACAGACTTTTCGCCCCAGTAGCGAGCAACAATTTTCAGATGAACGACTTAGTTCACAAAAAATACAGCTTGGGGCGAAATTGTCCGAAGGGGTCTATTATCATTGTATGGTTTGGGGATATCATCGATTAAGCCTAATGTATGATGACCTAGATGATATTTCTGATCATATTTTACAATTATGCCAAGATCACGAAGATGTTTATGGTATTTATAATATCTTATTGGCTTCAGACCATTACGGCTTTTTCATGACTGAGAAAAAAGCATGGCAACGCATCATAGAAAATCGAGCAAACGGTACTCATGATAATAGCGACTTTCACAAAGCTGTACGCCAAAGAATTCATCAGCTCAACCAAGATTCACCCACTCATTAACCCTAACTATCCTTATTAGCAAGCGATATAAGCAATGACACCTGCCATAACTTTATTAAAAAGGGCTAAAGCTGAGTTTAGTATTCATGAATACGACCACGACCCAAGCAATACTAATTTTGGGCAAGAGGCGTGCGAAAAACTAGGTTTGGCTGATATCGAAGTTTTTAAAACTTTGTTGGCAACAGATGGCAAGAGTTATTTTGTGGCATATCAGCTAAATCTGGGAAAATTTGCCAAAGCAGTGGGTGTTAAGAAACTAAGAATGGCGGATATTGCCAGTGCTGAGCGTATCACAGGCTATCTGGTTGGCGGTATCAGTCCTATCGCTCAAAAGAAACGACTGCCTAGTGTGATAGACCGCACCGCCCAAAGCCTAGATAAAATGTATGTTAGTGGTGGACGGCGTGGGCTTGATGTGGGAATGATTCCTGCTCATCTTGCTAAGGTGCTTGGAGCAAGTTTTGTGGATATTATTGATGACTGATAAGGTCTTGGTTTGGATAAAAAGTCTATCATAAAGTATGTTATAATGCTATTGTATGGCATTTGACTGATGCACCAAGTTCTTGTGGGTTGTCAGACATTATGGTCAATGGACGCAAGTAGGGTTTATGATGGTATGGTATTTGTGAACATGAAAAAAAGATGGGTGAAACAGCCGACCGCATGGATCTTTGCGTTATCGGCATTGCTGTATGGGTGTAAGCTAGACGAACAGCCACTTGAAATTACCCCAAGTCATACAGATCAAGACGCTAGCGAAAGGGTGAGTGTTGGCATAAAGCAGTTGCCAAGTGCCACTCCGCTAAATAGGCGTACAAAAGCACAAGATGAATGCCCAAGATTGGTGCAAAAACGCATTGATAATACGGTTATTTCTCGCAAAGACAGTATTTTGAGTAGTACTTGCGATTATTTTATTTATCCTGCTATTGGTGATGTGGTCAGTGTGGCGGTGTCTGATCGTCGTTTGAAGCCGTATCTAAATACCCCTTATTATCACGATTTTGCCAATGGCGATTATCAAGTGGTGGCGAACGGTCGCCATGTCATTCGTTTGGAATATGACGCATTTGAGCGTCAGCCTGCGGTGATGGATTATGTCATCACGGTTGAGGTCAAACCATCAGAGCATTAAACCGAACAAGGGTTGCAACAGTCTTTGTCTGGTTTTATAATCTAGTCATGATATGCAACCATTTGTGGATGGCATGATTACCGTCAGTCAGTCGCAAGATTTTAAAGAAAAAAATACCTGCAAGTTTTTCCAATCACAAATATGATGATGCCCTGTATTTTTTACTACCAAAAGAAGGTGGTATTTTGGTAGGTCATGAAAAGATTTATTTTACTCTCTACAAACCAGTCCTACGATTGCTTGATGAGACGGAACAATTTTGCTTCTTTAACAGGCATTGCACACGGTGCCGGCACTGCGATTACAGCAGGTATTTTAGGTGGTGTAGGTGGCATGGCAATGGGCTGGAGGCATTGGCACTTGGAGCAGTAACCGCACCCAAAAAAGATGAGCTTATGCCTAAAGTTTAGTGATTTTGTAGGGGCTAAATTAAAAGTCATTCACACATTAGCAGAATATCTGACCAGTGCTGATGAACAAAACTTTAAAATCCAAAACTGGTACATCGAACAAAAAACAAGCGAAACCAACGCCACCACCACTTTTGAGCTGTCAAACCCTGTGGACTTTGAAGGATTAACAATCCCTGTTCGCAACATTACCAGCTACTGCCATTGGGCGGTGTGTGGTCGTTATCGTGGCGAAGAGTGCGGTTATATTGGCATAAACCGCTTTACGACAGACGGCAAGCCCACCGACAATCCAGAGCTGGACAGGTGTGGTGGGCGATTGACTGACTGCCAACTAAGAGACAATGAACAACGATTTGGCGGATTTCCTGCCAGTAGTTTGGTGGGTCAGTCAAGCGTTTTGGCGTACTCAACCAAAGCGGTTTTGATTGCCATTGCCTTTGAGCAGCCCTTGCGTGCTACAATGCTCTCAAGGGCTGCTAGGACTTCTGGCTCGGTATGACTGATGACAAGTCCGATGCGTGCCAATGACTTATCAAAATAGTTAGCGGTTGCTTTTTTGCGTGCTTGTGGGCTTGCTTTATCTGCCATAAAAAATCCTTGATTTTTATAAAAATGGTGCTATGATAATGGGTAAGGAATGTGCTAAGTAGGACGGCTATCCCACTTAGCACCCAGTTTGTTAGTTGGTAGCTAACTCACTGGCTTATTGCTTACCAAGCATTTATGCTAATAAGTAGTAAGACAATAAGGACAATGATTTGGATTAACTTGTACATCGTTCTTTTCCTTATTTATCACTAGGCTTGTCCTAGCCCAATCAACACCCCTTGTGTTGATGGAATGTATTGTATTACAATATACAAATAAAGCCAAGTAATTTCTGCGTTTTTTCGCAAAATTATTTGGCTTTTTTATTTTATAAGCCATTGAATTATAAACACATATTCAGCCGTCCAAGTGCAACTTGGGCGGTTTTTTATGGGTGCAAAATGAGACAACTAAAATAAAAACTGCTTAGTTGGGCGGTTTTTTTAATGATTGGATTTCGGTTAGGATTTGGGTTAGTTTTTGCTCAATGCTATTAGGTGGAGCAATCCCTATCGGAGTAATGATTTGGCTTTTGGCTTTTGATTTTTTAAACCACTTTTTAGACACACCAAACAAGGTTGTTGTAACCATTGGTATTGATGATGATAAGGCAAGAAGCCTTGCTCAAAACCGCCTTTACTGGAAATGGTTGCACCAGTTAAAACAGCAAACAGGGCAAGATTTGCATTTGTATTTTAAACGGCTATTTTTGAGTAAGATTTATGCACGAGATGACGGCGATTTTGCCCAAATGGTAGGGAGTGTCGCACAGTGCAAAGGCTTACTTGACGATTGGCAGTATGAGAATTTAGCAAACAATGTCATTAAAAACATCAGTACAACAAAAGCGAGTGTAAAACAAATGAGTGAGTATCTAAACAAAATTGAGATTTGGGCGTTTGGCCAAGGGCTAACTTTAACCGTGCCTAGTGAGTTGGATTGGGTGTGGCTGCCAAACACTCAATGGCAAATTGCACAGTATAAGGCATGGGGCGGTAATTAGGGTCATCGGTCTTGACAAGATAATAACGCATTGTGATGAACACGCCCATCAAAGGTATGGCTGGCACAAGAGTCAGAAAGGTCGCACCGCATCCGAGCGTGGCTATGGGCAGGCGTGGAGAAAACTTCGCAAGCAAGTCATGCAACAAGATGGTTATATCTGCCAAGTTTGCCAGCATTCAGGCAGGTACACAACTGCCACCGAAGTGGACCATATTGTCAGTAAGGCACAAGGCGGTACAGACGACTTAACAAACCTACAAGCCATCTGCCATGCCTGTCACCAAATAAAAACGAAGGCAGAGAGATATGGGGGTGGGTAAAAAGTTCACGGCATCAAGCGGTATGACCGACCCCCTGCTAAAATTTTTACAACCGCAAAATTAAAAGTTTAGGGGGTAGGGCAAGAATGGGCGGAATTGCGACAGTTGCAGGGCGTGGGCGAAAACCTAAGCCCGCCAAGCTAAAAGAGCTGAATGGCAACGCTGGCAAGAGAGCCATCAATAAAAATGAACCCAAGTTCAGTAGCATCACCAACATTGAGCCGCCTGAGTGGTTGCCACCGTTGGCATTTGAGATATGGCGACTTGTCATGCCAGAGCTATTGAGCAATAAGGTTTTGACGATTGCAGATGTACACAATATTGAGTGCTTTTGTGTTGCTTATGCAAGATGGCGAGAAGCACAAGAGCACATAAAATACAACGGCATTGTCATCACGAATGAAGAAACTGGCTCGATGGCAAAAAACCCTGCGGTTACTGTGATGAATGAGACAGCTCGTCAATTGGTGCAGTTCGGTTCGCTATTAGGGCTTGATCCGAGTAGTAGAGCAAGATTAACAGGTGGGGCAAAGCAAGAAAATGTAAGCAATCCATTTGCGGATTTGTGATTTGGTTATTACTAACTAAATTTTCTTAAAATCTTAAATACCCTGCAAGCGTGCTTGTAGGGTATTTGGCGTATCAAAAATTTAACTCATGATCTATCACAATGTAAAAAAAGCCGAAAAGTACGCTCGTGATGTCATCAATGGGAAAATCATCACAAACAAATGGATAAAATTAGCGTGCCAAAGGCATTTTAGCGATAAAGAATTAAGTAAAAATAAGGATTATCCTTATCAATTTGACACCGCCAAAGCCGAGCGAGTGGCGAGGTTCATTCAGCTGTTACCCCATACTAAGGGCGAGTGGGCGAGGCGTGGCAAGAAAATCCACCTCGAACCATGGCAGGTATTCGCCTGCTGTATCCCATTTGGTTGGGTGAAGAAGTCCGATAATCTTAGAAGATATCGCACGATTTTTATTTTTGTGTGCCGTAAAAATGGCAAATCTGCCATCGCTGCAGGCATCGCTAACTATATGTTCTGTGCTGATGGTGAATATGGTGCAGAGGTGTACAGCGGTGCAACCACCGAAAAGCAAGCGTGGGAAGTGTTCCGTCCTGCTAAGATGATGGTGGAGAAGACGCCACAATTAAAAGAGTATTTTGGTATTGAGGTCAATGCTTCTAACATGAACCGAGTGTCGGACGGCTCTCGTTTTGAGCCAGTCATTGGTAAGCCTGGCGATGGTGCCAGCCCCAGCTGTGCCATCATCGATGAATACCACGAGCATAAAGATGACACGCTGTATGACACGATGGAGACAGGCATGGGGGCAAGGGAACAGCCTGTGATGCTTGTCATTACCACCGCCTTGATATTCCTGATTTGTGGGCGGTGCTATACGGCAAAGACAAAGACGATGAATGGACAATCGACATAGCACTGATGAAAGCCAATCCAAACTACGATATCTCTGTGTCGGGTGAGTTTTTAAAGGCAAGGCAACGAGATGCCATCGCATCGTCAGCCAAGCAAACGATTTTTAGAACAAAGCATTTAAATGAATGGGTTGGTGCAAAAAACGCATGGATGAATATGGCAAAATGGGCAGATGCACCGCCAAGAAAGCCGCTTTGCGAACTTGAAAACCGTGCGTGTTATATTGGTCTTGACCTTGCAACCAAGATTGACATGGTGGGTTTGGTATTGTTGTTCGTACCAACGGCTGATGACCCAAATTATCATGTACACGCACGCTATTATCTGCCTGATATGCGAGTCTTAGAAGATGTTGATGTTAATAGCGAGCGATATCGAGCGTGGGATAACGCAGGCTTGATTACGCTAACGATGGGTGAGGTGATTGATTTTGATGTAATCAAAGATGACCTAAGAGAATTTTTTGGTAGATTTGATGTCAAGCAAGTGGCATATGACCCTTGGCAGGCAACACAGTTTGCTCAAGAAATGGAAAAAGAGGGCATGACCATGGTTGAGCTTCGGCACACCGTTCAAAACATGAGTGAACCAATGAAGGAGCTTGAGGCTGTCGTATTACAAAAACGCTTAGCCCATGGTGACGACCCAGTAATGACTTGGATGATGAGTAATGTTGTTGCACAAGTTGACAAAAAAGATAACATTTATCCAAACAAAGAGCGAGCCGAGAATAAGATTGATGGCGTGGTTGCACTGATTATGGCGATGAGCCGAGCAATCACGCATCAAGATAAGGGTAATATCAATGACTTTTTAGACAATCCAATTATTTTTTGAGGAGACTATGACAACAAATGATAAAAACTGGTGGCAACGCTTTTATAGCAAGTGGCTTGGCGGTGGTAAACGACTGTCAAAAGGTAGTACCGCTCAGCCATTTGACAGTGTGTATATGCCATCAGGCACAGCGGTTACTGCTGATACCGCCTTAAAGTTGTCTGCAGTTTGGGCTTGTGTGAGGCTAAGGTCGCAAATCATATCAAGCCTACCTTTGCATTTGCGTAGCATTGATAACACATCAGCAAGTAAACATCCTTTGCATCGAATTTTACATGATGCACCCAATGCAGATATGACAGCATCAGAGTTTTGGGAGGCGAGGATTGTGTCGCTGGATTTGTGGGGCAATGCGTACACACTCATTAGCAGAAACAAACAGGGGCAAATCGTCAGTCTTGAAATATTAGACTCTTCTATCACAACGGTTAAGCGAGACGAAGCAGGCGAGATAAGTTACTTGGTTGGCAATGACACTCATCATGCTGATGAAGTGCTACATATCAAGGGCTTTACGCTTGATGGTTTGGTTGGTTTATCGCCCATACGCTATCAAGCAAGTGTGATGGGTAGCCAAATTGATGCAAACAACGCAGCTGGTCATACATTTAGTAATAACCTAAAAGCTGGTGGTTTTTTGCAGACAGGTCAAGAGGTGCTGACAACCGAGCAAAGAGACAAACTAAGACAAAATCTTGAATTTTTTGCTCAGCCAGAAAATGCAGGTAAGTACATGGTGCTAGAAGCTGGTATGACCGTATCAAACAACGCAGTTAAGATGAACCCTGCCGATGCTCAGTTGTTAGAAAGCCGATATTTTGGTATTGAGGAAATTTGCCGAGCTTTTGGTGTTCCGCCACAGTTGGTTTATCACACTGACAAGGCATCTAGCTGGGCATCTAGCTTGGAGGGCATGAATTTGGGCTTTTTGATGTACTCGTTGCGTCCAAATCTGGTGCGTATTGAGCAAGCCATCACCAAAAAGCTACTTACAGCATCCGAGCGTGAAAAGTACAAGCCAAAATTTAGCGTTGAAGGCTTGTTGCGTGCTGACAGCCAAGGTCGCTCACAGTTTTATATGTCAGCCCTACAAAATGGTTGGATGACAAGAAACGAAGTGCGTGTGTTAGAAGATTTGCCACCGATTGCTGGTGGTGATGGTCTGACTGTACAGTTGAACTTAACAACAATAGAAAATGTGGGTAAAGATGAAGACAAAATCAATAGAGTTTAAAGCCAAAGCCGTTCAAGATGACGGCTTTTTTAGCGGTTATGCTAGCGTGTTTGATGTAAAAGACAGTTATGGCGACATCGTGAAAAAAGGTGCTTTTTTAGAGTCAATCAATGAATTGTCCGTAAAGTCTAAGAAGTTGCCAATTTTGTGGCAACACAAGACGGCGTATGGCATAAGCTGTATGAAGACGAAAATGGCTTGTATGGCGAAGGTCAGCTGTTTATTGATGACATCAGTAAAGCAAAAGAGACTTACGCACTGCTAAAAAACAACGCAATTGATGGGTTATCAATCGGCTATCAACTTAATCGTTGGCAATACAACGAAGAGCAAAAAGCACATGAGCTGATCGATATTGACCTAAAAGAAATATCGATCGTTACGATGCCAGCCAACCAAGAAAGCCGTATCAATTCAATCAAAAGTACGCTACATAAAGGAGCGTTGCCAAGCCTGCAAGACTTTGAAGCATTTTTGGTCGATGCAGGCTTTAATCAAGAGCAGGCTGCCAAAATTGCCGATGGCGGACTAAAAAATACTAAATGATGATGACATGGCATTAGAAATCTTAAAATCAATCAAGGTGTAATATGACACAATCAAGTAAAGAGCTTGCTTTAGAACTACAAAAAGCAACAGAAAAAGTCAAGGGCTTGGGCGAAGAGCTAAAAGGTCGCATGAGCTTGGGTGAACAAAAACTAGACAACATCAAAGGCGATGTTGATGCCGTACTGCAAAGTATCAACGAGGTAACCACACGCTTGGCTGATGTTGAACAAAAACAAGCTCGTCGTAGCAGTGCGTCTGTACCAGATCAACCGTTAGGACGAAAGCTGTTTGAATCTGAATCGTTCAAACAATTTGCCCAAAATCCAGTAAAAGGCAACCGTGCGTCTTTGTAGGTAAAAGCAACAATCACATCGGCGACAACAGACACAGATGGTGCAGCAGGTGCGTTGGTGCAAACGCAAAGACTACAAGGCATCATCGCACCACCAAACCAAAAGTTGCGTGTGCGTGATTTGTTGATGGCAGGCACGACTGATAGCAATGCTGTTGAGTATGTCAAAGAGACTGGTTTTACAAACTCGGCGGCAGCACAAGAAAACGAAGGCGATAAAAAAGCTCAGTCGCACATCAAATTTGGCACAGAGACTGTGTCAGTGCGTACGCTTGCTCACTTTGTCAAAGCAAGCCGACAAATTCTTGATGACGCATCAATGTTATCAAGCTATATCAACGGTCGCTTGATGTACGGTTTAAAACTGGTTGAAGATAGACAATTGCTCAATGGCGATGGCGAAAATGGCAATCTAAAAGGCATTATTCCACAAGCCACGGCTTTTTCTGACAAGGCATCGATGGCAAATTATAGCATCATTGATCAGATCCGCTTGGCAGTCTTGCAGGCTTATTTGGCGGAATATCCAGCATCTGGTTTGGTGCTAAATCCAATTGATTGAGCGAAGATTGAGCTAGAAAAAGACAAAGATGGCAGACACATTATCGGCTTGCCTCAAGGTTCAGCCAACCGCACTTTGTGGGGGTTGCCTGTCGTTGAGACGACCGCCATGGAGGCGGGTAAATTTTTAACTGGTGCGTTTAATTTGGGTGCACAAATCTTTGATAGACAACTGTCTTCTGTCGCTGTTGCAACGGAAAATGAAGATGATTTTGTTAAAAACTTAGTAACCGTGCTGTGTGAAGAGCGATTAGCTTTAGCAGTGTATAGACCAGAAGCATTTATTTACGGCACTTTGCAAGCAAAATAACATAAAAGCCCCAAGCAAGGCTTGGGGTGTATGGGGGAAAATAGCAGATATTGAGAAAAAACAAAAGGTAAAGCAAAAGAATGATTGCCCTTGAACAAGTCAAGCATCAGTGTCGCATTGAGCATGACGATGAAGATGAGCTGTTGCGTAGCTATATTAGTGCTGCTTATGACTATGTCAGCAATTTTACTAGCCGAGAGTTTGAAGATAATGGCGGTGATTTAGAGTACACGCCATCAATCAATCAAGCCTGCTTGATGCTTATTGCTCATTGGTATGAGAATTGAGAAGCAACAAAAACAAACATGGTAACAATCACTCAAGTGCCATTTGGCGTACAGTACCTGCTTACCCCTTATCGTGTGATGGGGGTGTGAATGCAGGCAGGTCAATTACGCCACCGCTTAAAAATCCACCGTCCTGCCACCGAACGCTCCGCCACAGGAGCGGTCAGATCTAAACGATGGGAGTATATTTTGACGATTTGGGGGCAGTTTACGCCCCTATCGGTCAAAGACATCATCGCAGGGCAGGCACAAGATAGCCAAATTACAGCAAGAGCCAAAATCCGTTATCGCACGGATATTGATAACACAATGCGAGTAGAACACATAGGGCGAATGTATGAGATTGTGGGCGAACCACTGGCAGACAATGCAAGTGGGCGAGAGTATCTGACTTTAGTGTTAAAAAACATATGAAAGCCACAGTAAAAGTTGAAGGATTAAAAGAGCTGGATAAGGCACTGGGCGAATTAAAAGAAGATATGCGTGGCAAGGCGTTATATTCTGCATTGCATTTTGCAGCTAATCCTATGCTTAAAGAAGCTAAAGCTCGTGCCGAACAAGCACCCGAACCGCATCAAATGCAGTACGGTGGTAATACAGTAACGGTCAAGCCAGGTCTGCTTAAGTCATCGCTTAAAAAACGCAGGCTAACCAAAAAAGAACACGCACAAGGGATGTATTCTGCCGCTATTGGCATTGTCATCAGCAAGAAAAACCCCCAAAAGCTCTATCCTAGGTATTGGCACTTCTTAGAAAGGGGTACTGCAAAAATGCCAGCTGTGCCATTTTTGCGACCTGCTTTTGATCATAACAAAGACGAAGCGGTGGAGCGATTTAAAAAGAAATTGGGCGAGCGGATTGATAAATTGAAGGGTTAGATGGCGATGATTGCAAAACTATTGTTTTTTGGCTAAAATAGTTCAATTGATTCACAATAACTTAAAAGGAGTCACTAATGCTTAAAAAATTGGCAACCGAACCCATCAAACGCCCAACCACACCGATTGTCCCAATGCAATTAAGCGACGACGAAGCAACTCGCCGACTGGTTGCTCATGCAACTCAGCGTGTGATCAAAGCCCATAAAGAAGAGCTGCAAAAACTGGCATATCGATGATTAGCACAGCTTTTGTCATCACGGTTCACGATGAAATCCTTGCCCAAACAGGCGTGGGGCGTGCAGGCGTTCATCTTGACAGACTTGAAAGTGTACTTGGTCGCATAGACCAACAAATGCACTACAATTGCATTGATGATGCTTTTGAGATTGCTGCTTGGTATGGCGTTGCTATTGCCAAAGGACACGCTTTTGTCGATGCCAATAAACGCACAGGCTTATCCGTGATGCTGGCATTCCTAGAAGTGCAAGGCATTTCCATTCCTGCCAATGTCGGCTTGGATGATTTGATGGTGGAGATTGTAGAAAATGACGAGCCACACGAGATGCTTGCTAGGACTATCGCTGACTGTCTGTATCAACTGGCACAATGACAGTATTGCTGCTTATTTACCACCGCTCCATCGTGAGCGGTTTTTATTACCCAAAGGAAATCTATGAATGCTTCTGAACTGATTTTTAATGATTTGGATTGACAAAGGCTGTGGGTTGGGGTATGATGTGCGTAAGGTGTCAGAACCTTAGTAACTAGCGGATAACTGCACCCGAAAGCCCAAGCGGTTTTTTATTGTCAAAAATTCCCTTTCATGACATACGCAAATTTGCGTATCGCTCAAAAAATAACCGTTGGCGGATTTCCACCATCGCTAAAATTATGTTAGGGGGGCGATGAAATAAGGTAGCTTGCTACACGAATAAATCCAACCGTTCTTGTTTTCGGTTTCTGAACCCCCTAGCCCCCTTAATTGGGGAAATTTCAGAAAATTATTTTTAAATGCTCAAATTTGAGCATTTAAAAATAATCAAAAAATATCTTGACAATAAATTTTGATTTTTATAGAATAACCACACGAAGCCTGAAAAACTTCTTTTGTACTCGCCAATCACAAGCGAAATCTGTGATTTTTTTGTGCCCACAAAAATTGCCAATCCTTACGATTACCTTTTTTATGGGTAGGAAGGTGTGGAAATACCCAATACCACACGCCGTTAGTACAGCGGTTTTTCAGCTTCCTATCCGCCCTTTTGGGCTTTCTACCAACTGAAAAAGGTAATGTACTATGTCAATCTTATTGTTGCAAACACTTCAATTAGCCAACATAACGGCTTATTTTCCCTAAACGATCTGCATAAAATTTCTGGCGGTGCAAGCAAACACCAACCATCAAACTTTATGCGTAATGCTGAAACACAAGAGCTTATCAAAGAAATTGAGCTTGAAAAATCAAACTCATCAAATTTGATGAGTATCGCATATACAACAACAGAAGGCAAAAAAGGTGGTACATTCGTTTGCCGTGAACTGGTAATCCGTTACGGTATGTGGATAAGTGCAAAATTCAGCCTAATGGTTATCCGAGCATTTGACAATCTAAACACAGGGGCGATACCTTGCTTGCCCAAACTGTCATCAGACGATACGCTACCGCTCCGTAACGCTGTCAGTCTAGCCACTGGGGTGTTGAGATTGGACTATGCCACGATTTATAAAATGGTGCATCAAAGATTTGGTATTGATGAAATCAAAGAGCTGTCAGAAGAACAAGTGGGGCAGGCGGTAGAGTATGTGCATGGTCTGATGGTAAAATCAAAAGGTGGTATGGATGAGAGCCTATCCATCAATGCCCAGAACTTGGCATGGCATACGCAGTTTATTTATTCTTGGTATAAAGCCATTGAAGAGCCGTTTCGTGCCTTGTTGCCACGCTTATCAGGACAAATCCATGACCATATCATTCATGCGGCAATAGAAGCCAACACCATCGGCAAACATTTGGGCTATGATGGCATGAACCCTGACATGATTACCAATAAACATTGGGATGTTGGTCGTTATTATTAATTAACTAAACTTTTCATTATGAAACCCTGCAAGCACGCTTGTGGGGCTTTCGTGCTGACCGCCTTTTGGCGGACGGTGGGCTTGATGGAGTATGACCGAGTTACCACAGAAATCAGGGAGCTACAAGGATGTCTTGATGTACTGAGTCAAAAATTCTTTAAGCTATCCAAAAGCACAGGGCTAATCTTTGATGCATTAAACGAACAGGCGACAGGTAGTCTCATGCCTTTTGCTGAAAGGCGTAAGCAAGCCCAAGATTTCCTTGATAAGCATCGTGCCAAAAAACAGCATTATTTGCATTAGGCATTTGCTTGCCATTGCTTGAATTCTAGGATAATTTGAGGTATGGTATGAAGTGTATTTGTTTGAGGTGGTCGCCATGCGATTAGACTTTATTGCTTCTGATGATTTTGACAAAAAACAACCTTTATATTATATGCTGGGTGGTTTTTCCTTAAAGTGTATTCACACTGGCAAAAATATCGTACTGCGTCAAGAAAACCTTGCTCATGTCAATGAAATCAT